>JAHQWA010000298.1 GCA_019634045.1 Saprospiraceae bacterium | reverse complement strand
CGGCCTTGCGGCAAGCCAAACTAAAGCTGTTAAATCAAGACGCGACGGCTGCCCCTCATTACTGGAGCCCGTATTTACTGATTGGCAGATAGGTAGGCAATAATCTTGTAGTTTTTGATCGGGAATTTTGCGGCTAGGCAAAGCGAAAGAACGGGAATATCTATTGTCGTACTGCTTAGAATCAAAAGGATTACTCCACCTCGAACTTTTCCACCAAATGAATCTTTTCCTCTGAAAAGTCTTCAATGACATAGTAGTATAGCCCTGGTTCTAGTGAATAGGATTTTGAAAAATTAATCTGATAGATATCTCCTTCGATAGGGACAATAGTCAAGTCCGTAGTAGCTATTGGAGAAAAATCGTCAAAAGCTTGGCGATCGTTTGAAAATAGATGGAGTTTGAAATCTTGTTGAGAAATATCTTCTCTACTTTGGAGTTGAAGGCTGATTTGAAAAGGAGTTGGGGCATCCGCAGCTGTAAGTTGCACCTTCTGTTGTTTCTTCGTCAACTTGACACTCAGTTCCGTGTCACGCAGATTGTTTTCAATCAGAAATTCGAGAGAAGGGTTTGGCACAAAGTTAGCTGCAATAGCGCGAGGAGCAGGTTCTCGTTGTCCTCGTTTACGTCCTGGACTTGGGGCAGGAGTGGTAGGTTTAGTGGGCGGCGGCGCTGTTTCTTCTTGGGTAGGTGGGGTAAGAGGGGCATCCCTTGAAGGTTCTGACTCCAAATCTTCATCCGGTATTGCAGGCTTTACTTCCTCTATCTCAGGTATAGTATTCGTATCCTTCAATTGACTGTTCTCAGTCCAAAACCACCACACCACTGCTAAGAAGAGCGGAATAAGAAGAGCGAAGCCCCATCTACTCGGCTTTCGGTTGGGTTCTGTCTTAACTTCTTGCCCAAGAAGACTTAGATTCTTGCGAAGGGCGTTTTCTGGGGAATCAGATAGAAGTTCCTCCATATCTCTGTGCAATTCTACCTCTTTGCTCAGCTCCTCATCAGCTAGCATGTCCTGCTCGAATTTATTTCGGCTTTCTCCCTTCAGTTTCTTGCCAAGATAGTCTTCTATCTTTCGGTGTTTTTCCTCATCAAATGCCATGCTATTTTTTGGTTAGTTCGTTATAGTTGGGATCGGATTTGATTAAATCAGCAAGGCTTTGCTTACACTTGTATTTTTTGCGTTTTGCATAATCCTCTGTATACCCCATTTTTTCGGCAATCTCTTTGCTAGATACTTTATTAAATAACATTTTCAACACTTGCCTGCATTCTTCAGACAGGTCCATAAATCTTTTGTTGAAAAGCTCCCATTTTTGACTCTTCAGAAAGGCCTCCTCTAAATTGTCTTCATAACTATATTCCAAAACTTCATCAAAAGGAACCTCCTTTCCGGTTCTTTTTCTCAACTTTTTCAGCCATACCCTTTTGCAAATGGTAAAGAGAAAGTTATGGAAACTAGTCGTGAGCTCTAAATCCCCTGCTGAGGCCTTGCGAAAAATCACCAAAATTCCCTCCTGAAAAACATCTTTGCCATCCTCTTCTGTCCCTGAGTTCCTTTTAACGTATTTGATAACCTCCGGTAAAGATTCATGGTAGATTCTCCTCAGTATGGCTAGATCGTTCTCGACAACCCCCCTAACCAGCTCGTTGTTAAGCGTTACATTCATTTATTTCGTAATTCCCTATCCATATCAAGGTCAAAGATAAGAAGAAAAGAGGCAAGCCGAACGAAATATAAGCCATGACTGCCACAAAGATTGACCCTCTAACGACTCCTTAACACATTTCTCCAATATTATGCCTATCTTTGCACCCTGTTTTATGGAATTGATTCGTTACTGGCTTCCAGGCTTATAGTTTATGTTCTCAAGTGTTGTGGTGTAATCCAACTGAAAACCTTCCAACAGACTTATCCAGTACACCCTTGTTTCAAGCTATTTAATTCAAATCCATAAGGCTCAGGAATGAGATGCAAAAACTACCCCAAGGGTAGGCGATGTGTTTGCATTCTCATATAGGCTACGCACATTGGAATCCGAATGCGGCTTCCGTGAGCAGGCATTAATATGATTTAATCAATCAAAAAGGATATATGATAATTATTCCAGTTCAAGAAGGAGAATCTATCGATCGCGCACTGAAGCGATACAAGCGTAAAAGACAAGATATTGGTTTGATGAAAGAATTGCGTAAGCGCAAGCACTTTACAAAACCTTCCATCGAGCGACGTAACGAAATCCTTAAAGCTCGTTACAAAGATCAGAAGAATCAAGATTAAGAACATAGCAAATTACCTATGCAAGAGTTTTCTAGCCTTGGCCTGAGTCAACCAACCTTAGATGCAATTGAGGAGCTTGGTTTTGAGACGCCTACTTCGATTCAGGCTGGAGCCATCCCCAAATTACTAAACAGTGAAAGCGATTTCATTGGACTAGCCCAAACTGGTACCGGAAAAACGGCAGCCTTCGGCTTGCCGTTGATGGAATTGGTTGATGCAGAACTGCCCTATGCACAGGGCTTGGTGCTAGCTCCAACCCGGGAACTTTGCCTACAGATTTCTAATCAACTAGAAAGTTTTGGCAAATACCGAAAAAAGACTCGCCTGCTGGCTGTCTATGGAGGTACCGATATTGGTCGCCAAATACGTCAGTTGAAGAAAGGAGTTCATATTCTGGTAGCAACCCCCGGTCGTCTGCGTGATCTGCTAGAACGGAAAGCTGCTGATATCAGTAGAATCCGCTATCTAGTTTTGGACGAAGCTGATGAAATGTTGAATATGGGGTTCCGGGCAGAGATTGATGAAATCCTCGAAAATGCCCCCTCAGAGCGTACCACCTGGTTGTTTTCCGCTACTATGTCTAGAGATGTGCGACGCATCTCCAAGAACTATATGTACGAGCCAGAGGAATTAGTGATTGGTACGGTCAATGCCTCCAATAAAGATATCGAGCATCAGTATACTATCGTTAGAGCCACAGAGAAGTACGATATTCTCAAAAACTTTATCGATGGAGAGGAAGATATCTATGGAATCATCTTTTGCCGAACTCGTAGAGATACGGAGAAGCTGGCCAAGATGCTTGAAAAGGATGGTTACCCTGCGGGTGCCATACATGGAGACCTTAATCAATCGCAACGAGACCGGGTAATGGACCTTTTCCGTCGGAAAAGAGTTACCCTCCTAGTTGCTACTGATGTTGCAGCCAGGGGTATTGATGTGAATGATATTACACACGTCTACCATTTTAATATACCAGAGGATCTAAATTTCTACACCCATAGAAGTGGCCGGACAGGACGTGCCGGGAAACGGGGTGTGTCTTTGATCCTAGCTCATCATCGTGAGAAGGGAATGATTCCCCAGCTGGAAAGACGACTGGATATTCGCTTTAAGCACCAGCCACCTCCTTCAGCTGAAGTTTTGTTGCAACGCAAGCTAGTGAAGCATATTCAAGGTATCCTAGATGCCCCTGAATTCAATATACTAGATAAGGTTTTGCCTCCCATTCAGGAAGCGCTCAAGGAAATGAGCAAAGAAGATCTTATTTACCAAATTGCAGCTTCCTTCGCAGAAAAGAATCCAAGATATACGGTAGAGCATAAGTCTCAACCGATTGAAGCTGGAAATTACCAGAGAAAAAGCCGCGATGGCCGTGATAGCCGTGATAGAGGAGGTCGAGGAGGTAGAGATCGACGACGGTCTAATAACGACTACGCGCGATTGTTCATTAATCTAGGCACCATGGATCTTCCGCAAAAGGGAGATTTCTTAGGCTACATTTGCCGTTCCTGCAATATTTCAGGAGACTTTGTAGGTCGGATTGACATGAGTGAAAAGTATAGCTTTTTTGATATACACAAAACTTGCGCTGATCAAGTAATTGATGCTTTAGACGGTGGTGACTACAAAGGTCGCCCGTTACGTGTCAATCAAGATCGTCCTACCAATGATAGAAAAGGTAGAAGAGGACAAGGAGGGGGACGTCGGCGATAAAAATTATAATACGATTAGAGGCGTTGTTGCAAGTAACTAATCCGTTTGCATCTACTTAGCGCCTCATCTTAGAGATGGCTTTATTCCGTCCCTTTTCGTTCTGAGAAGGTCAGAATAAAGCCATTTATATCTTCTATAGCAAACTCCTTTGTTCCATAAAAGGTCGTGTTCAATTCCTTCACGACCTTGACCTTCCCCTTCAATGTAGAAAACCAGGCCTCTATGTTTTTCTGCACCAGAATATAAAAAGTCATAGCTCCACCAAGCGGTGTTGAAGATAAGGTAGGATACTCCGCTTTCAATGAAGCCATTTCCTGGAACATTAATCCCGCTTCCCCTTTTTTGACGAACCCCCATTCCAGTTTCCCTTCTCGTGGATTAGTATCCACAATCTCAAATCCCAGTACTTCCTGGTAATATTCTAAGGTTTGATTCACATCTTTTACCATAATGTTTGGCGTCAATGATTCTAAGGTCACCATACTTGCTTCATTTTGAGCTTGAACAAATCCGACCATCAGTATTCCTACCGAAATTGTGATGAGCTGTTTCAAAGGATACTACTTTGATGCTGCACAAAGGTATCTCTATTGCTGCCAATTTACTTTGTATAAAAACGACAACCTTATGCTTGTTTTCGGGAAAACCTAAAGGCTCAGTCTGAGCGCGGATGGATTTCTTCCGGTCATTCGCTGTACCTCTCGCGTTAGATGGGCATGGTCAGTATAACCATGATTAAAAGCAATTTGTAGCAGGCTCATTTGAGGTAACTGGTGAATATCCAAGAGGGCATTCGAAAATCGCAAGACACGCTGGTATTCCTTCATACTCACCCCCATACAACTTTTGAAGCGACGTTCTAGCTGACGCAGGCTGATGTAATGTTGTTTGGCTAAAGCACTAATATCTACATGCGTATAGTGAGCAGAGAGGTACCGGCAGATGGCCGGTATGAGGGGGGCTGGTTTGCTTCTATCTTGAAGCAGTTCAGGTAGGAGATCCCTCTCTATCCAATGAATTCGACCTTTGAGATCAGGTATAGTCCACAGTTTTTCATTCCACTCCCTCACTGGCCAGGCAGATACTTCTGATAGCGAAAGAGAAAGGTTCCTCAAAGCGCCTACCGGGATATCTTTCAGCAAGCTGACAGCACTCGGTTTAAGTCGGATGCCTAAAAACTCCATTCTCCCCACTAGCGCAACATCACGAAAGGCCGTCATCATGCCTGACACACTGATTAAAGCAGGACCAGGCATGTGGAAGATCAGGTCCACGTATCCATCTGGATAAATTCTTGATGAACCGCACTCCTCCCCACAGGCATACCAGTAGGTAGACACGAAAGCTTGCCAATGGGGATGAGGTTGAAATTCTTGATAGATCATTATCTACTCGTACTGCTTTACGGTTCTTTCAGCCAACTAATAGCTGCATCCAGTACCTTATCTAATTGAGGAATTGCATCCTTAAAGGTACCATTTTCAAAGATCAACTCATTGAATTGGTGGTCATAGTTGGGGTAGGTTTTATAGGTAAGATTCTGTTTCCCTTGCCGGATGAACTCTAGTTTGATATAATCTGCACTTAATACCGAGTTCTCATCAAGACTCCCGTTTGCCATATAAATGGGAATATCTAGTTTTAGTAAAGCATCAAGGGGGTCCCGCTGGGTAAAGGAAGACCACCTCTTAAAGGTATGCCCCCACCAACGTTTTGTGGTAGAAGCGGGTTGAGCATAAATCTCCTGATAAATCAAGTACAAAGAATCAATGGTATTCTGGGCATCTTCTTCACTAATTTGACCAGTTAGAGCCTTTTGGCGCGCCGTGATGATCGGATCAAAGAACTGATTTAAACCGTTTCCCCCAAAAAGTAGGACATGGCTGACATACTGATTTTTCTCCGCTACAAACGGGGCTACTTGTGCCCCCTCTGAAAACCCTAAAACAACAACTTTCTCCGGATCGATTACCTTTTCCCCAATGAGTTTCTGTATGACCAAATGAGTAGATTCAACACGCCAAGCCAATGATAATCGCTCCGTATAGGCAGCAGGTTCTTTATGCATTGGGACTTCTTCCTCAGCTACGGATAATTCACCAATAAAAGGCACACCTGGTTTGCTAATGACCAGTACCCGATAAGCATCTAATAGTTGCTGATAATTCAATGCGATTGTCGAGGTAATGCCTCCCTCTACCTGCTGAAACAAGGGATCAGCTCCAGATCCATCTAAATAAACCAGCAAAGGCTTAGGGGTATCGTCAGTAGTAGCAGTTAAGTAATAATTTACCTCTCCCAAGGTTTGAGTTTTGAGTTGGTGCGCCTCAAAGCCCAGTCTAGCAGGATCAATGGCCTGGGCATTTAGAATAGCAGAAAAAAATAGGAGGCCCATAAAAGGCGTAAGGCATTTTAGATTCATAGCTTATAAATTAGAGGTAGAAATTGTCCAAAGTAAGGGTTCCGCTTTGGACAATTTCTTCCAGACCTCAATCAATCCAGGCGCTCTGCATAGACGTAGTAACAACTACTAGCTCGCTCTGTAGTATCGATAAAGTTAGCGGAAAGCTGGTACTGCCCTGGTGATAATTCCAAAGTAAAATGTACAACTGCGCTATCTGGATGGATAAGTGTTTCGGCTTCTTGGCCTGCTATCGAGATATTGGCGGCTTTGAAAGACAAAGCCTCTCCTGCCTTATAAGCCTTCCCTTGTGGTATCTCATCTCCTTCCGGGGCAGCTTCCAATATCTTCAAACCCGATTCTGCCGGCCAACGTCGTAGTCCAAATCGGTATTTTCCTGCCGTTTCTACTTGCACAGGCCAATACCCTTGCGTCCCTTTCCCCGCTCGAATATGCCCTTGATTCCAAGCCACTGGATTATCATTCGTTAAGAGATCGTGTTCCGTTAAGGTCTGTCGCTCTCCCACCTCTTTCCCTACTGGGAAGTAACAATAATCTCCCGCTCTGGCGCTTATCTTTTTCCACCAATCTTCATAGGCGCCTTTTAGCTTTTCTACCACTTCTGGATGGGCATCGGCTATATCCTCTTCTTGTCCTGGATCCTTTTGGATATCATAGAGCTTATCGTTAACCAGGCGCCAAGCTTCGGTCATCACGGAAAACCTCCTGTACTTCTCTAGATCTTGCTTTCGCTGTGTATCTGCGAATAGAATCCGTTCCGACTGCTCTTCGTCTTCAATTAAAGGACGTAAGCTAGTACCATCCCAATCTAAATTGTCGGTATTCTCTACGCCTACCCAATCCATAAGGGTAGGCACCAAATCAAAAACACCCGCTAAACGATCAATATCCTTTCCTCCAAATACCTTTCCATCCTTCCAGTGAATAAATAAAGGAACACGATGCCCTCCTTCATATTCAGAACCTTTTTTGCCTCTCATCCCGGCATTGTATCCTTTCGTTACCTGCCCTGCTTTATCCAATTGACAACCGGCAGCAGTGCCATTATCTGTAAGGAAGATCATAATCGTATTGTCGGCAACGCCCCATTCTGTCAACTTCGCTCGTAATTTCCCTAAGTTTTCATCAATATTGGCGATCATGCCGTAAAAATTGGCATTCACTACGCCATCTGTCTCTTCATAAACTTTGCTATAGAGTGTATCTACATAAAAAGGACCATGAGGTGCATTGGTCGAGAGATAGGAGAAAAAAGGCTTATCCTTGTTTTCCTCCATGAAGGATAAGGCAGCATCAAACCAAACATCCGTGCAATATCCTTCCTTTTTCTCCGGCACTCCATTGTGGAAATAAGTATCGTCAAAGTAATCGTTGTTCCAATAGTCTGGAGTTTGTCCTACTCCTCCCCCACCATGTACCAAAACTTCATCAAAGCCCCGATCTTGAGGACGGTAAGGATAAGCATCGCCCAAGTGCCATTTACCAAACATACCGGTCGTATAACCAGCTTTCTTTAATAGCTCAGGCAATAGTACCTCATCTGGCCAGACCATTTCTCTTCCATTGATCGTATGCCAAGCCCCTACTTTATTGCAGTATTGGCCTGTCATGAGGCTGGCCCGAGAAGGGGCACAGGTTGTCCCTACGTGAAAATCAGTAAAACGGACACTTTCAGCATGTAATTTGTCCAGATTCGGGGTTTTGAGAATGGGGTTTCCATGACAACTGAGATCGCCATAACCCTGATCGTCGGTAATTAAGATTACGATATTAGGCAAGGAGGGCGTTGTGGGTTCCTCCGTGCGGCAGGCTAGTAGTCCAATCACGAGGAATACTATGATTAGTAGGTGGTTTTTCATGATTTGTGGTTGTGATCAAGCTCCTTCTTGAATAGTTTGATTTGTATGGTTTTGTATACTGTACTTTGAGACAAAGTTCAATCTGTTCTACGCAATATCCTCTAAAATAAGGGATTCTCTCTACTTTCAGGATGAACAAAATAAGCTATAAGATGCTTATTTATAATAATGGACAATTGTTCTACGGATTTCAACATTTGTTCATGGCCATTCAAAACGAAGACAACAAAAACCAGCTACCCGTGCCAACTGTATCCATTATTTCCGCATTTGCCAAGAATCATGTCATGGGCCTAGATGGTGTGCTGCCTTGGTCCCTTCCCGACGATTGGAAAAACTTCAAAACGGTCACCAAAGACAAGGCTTTTTTGATGGGACGCAAAAGTTATGAATCTGAAGATTATTTGGGTTCTGATTACAAGAACTTCATCCTCACCAGTAATCCACAACTAGAAATGCGGCCCAATTGCCAACCCATTCATTCAATTGCTGACTTTCTAAGGGAGATAAAAGAGGAGGAGGAGGTGTTTATTCTTGGAGGAGGCAAAGTCTTTGCTGAAGCCTTGAAAATGGGCGTCGTAGATAAAATGTACCTGACTTTAATTAATGCCGAGCCGGAAGGTGACACCTTTTTCCCGGAGTTGGCCTGGGCTGATTGGGAAGAGATTGAAAGCGTTTACCACCCGATCGACGAACAGCATGCTTATGAGTTTCACATAAAGACCTACATCAAAAAACAATAAGTCGTGATTTTTTGTCTAAACAAAAATTGAAAACCTATCCAATGAGAGATTTTGACACCTTAGTGGAAGCACTCCAAAGCCTTAAGGCGGAGGGGTACCAATATGATTTCAACTTGATCAGCGATGGTCTACACTGTAAGGAGCTGGACTTAATGGTTGGTGCCGAAGATTTCACAGTAGAAGAAATTCATCGTTTTGAAGGCGACAGCAATCCGGATGATAGTTCTATCCTCTATGTGCTTTCTACTAGCAAGGGGGTGAAAGGCACCATGATCGACGCCTATGGTACCTATAGTGGGGCTATCGACCCTAGCATCCTGGCAAAATTGAAAGTGGCCAGGTAGTCTATTGACGTTTTCTCCCTGCTCCATTCGATTTTTTATTTTGTGTAGCTTTTCTAATAAACCACAAAGGGGGGATTGAAGCCGTCTTCAAGCAACTTTGGGAAGTTAGCTAGAAAGAGGAGAATCAGGATCATAGTATATACCGGCGAGCTAACATAAAATAAAGGACTCTGCCTTTAGATCACCTGTTCCTCATACAATTGCCCTATTTCCTTTTGGAAGGCGGTCAAAATTTTAGGCCGCATTAATTTCATGGTATAGGTAAGTAAGCCCGATTCCATCGTCCATTCTTCATGAAAGAGGTGAAAAGCTCTAATGGTTTGATAGTTGGGAAGTTGCTGATTGTAAGCTTCTATTTCTTCCCGCATTCTTTGGCGCACCTTGATATTGATGGCCATATATTGTGGACTGGTCCAATGCACATTATTCTCTTTACTCCAATGCTCCAGCAGTTCAAAATTGGGATAGATCAAGGCCGTTACGTACGGTTTCTGAAAACCAATGGCCATAATCTGCTCGATAAAGGGCGATTGTTTAAAGTGGTTCTCGAGCACCAGCGGGGAGACGTATTTTCCTGAAGAGGTCTTAAATATATCTTTCTTACGATCCGTGATTTGTAAGAAGCGCTTTTTGACAAATTTCCCTACATCCCCGGTATGAAGCCAACCATCCGCTGTCAATACTTTGGCCGTTTCTTCAGCTTGTTTATAGTAACCTTGCATCACATTCGGGCCCTTGATTAAAATCTCACCTTCTCCTTCCTCATTTGGCATATCGATTTTGATCTGCACGCCTGAGACGGGCAAGCCTACCGTACCGAAGGCATACAGCCCAGGTTGAAAGCGATTGATGGCAGCCGCAGCGGCAGTTTCCGTCATTCCATAGCCTTCCCTGGCTTTGATACCCATCGCGCCCATTAAACGCCCTAGTCCCGGTTGCAGATACGCTGCTCCTACAATGATGGCATGTACCTTACCGCCTAGGTTCCGCTTTAGTCTATTTAAGACTAAGAGCTTTGCCATTTGTAATTTCAACCAATACAACAAGCGAAAACCTGGCCGCTCCTGAAAGCTCATGCCTACTTTCAAGGCCCAATTGGCCAGTCCTTTTTTCAAAGAGGAGTGGTCCACTTGGATCGCTAGTACCTGGTCATACATTTTTTCCAAAATGCGAGGTACTGCGGTAAAGATATGTGGACGAACTTCGAGGAAGGCTTGCGATAGGTAGGAGCGATCTACCAAGGTATGAATGCTCAATCCTGCGGCCATATAGGTGAGTAAGGCCATTCGCTCAAAAATATGGCTAAAAGGGAGAAAACTCAAAGCGGTTTTTCCAGGATCGACCGGAAGTAAGGGCAAAGTCGCTCGTACATTACTTACGATATTCCGGTGACTCAACATTACCCCTTTGGGGGTACCTGTAGTACCTGAAGTGTAGATAATCGCCGATAGGTCATCCTCCTCTACTTGATCTTTATATGACTTCAGATCTCCTTTTTGCGGTATGGGGTGTTGCTTCAGTAAGTCATCCAGTGTTTCGGCTGCTCCATCTCCCTCGATGAAGAAGATTTGTAGATCCGGGTGCTGGTTCAAAATCTCACCAAATTTTACCCCCAGCTCCGCGTGCGCTACAAAACAACATCGAGCATCGGTATGATTTATGATATATTCCAGTTGTTGTGGATTGCTGGTAAAATGAACTGGCACGACTATGGCACCTAATTGCTGGATAGCAAAATCCAGAAAAATCCACTCTGCACTAGCCAAATGCGGAACGATCAGCACCCGATCCCCCCGCTTCACACCCAGCCCGATCAAAGCCCAGCTATAGCGATCTATCTCAGCCAAGCATGCCTCACAGCTATAAGTCACCCAACGGTCAGCTCGGCGGCTCACAATTGCTTTCTCATTTGGAAATTTTTCTTGCTGAGAAGGCAGCAAATCAAAGGTTCGGCTAATCATACTTGGGCAGCTTGGGTCTGGTATTCGTTCAGGATATCGTATAGATACTCGTGGTAAGTTGGGAAAGAAGGAAGATTATTATGCCCTCCCCCATCTACCTCTAGCAATTGAATCAATTCCGGATTAATCTTTTGCAGTCGCTCACTGTGTTCAAAAGGAATGAGCCTATCCTTGGTTCCATGAATAATGTAAACCGGAAAGGTGATATTCTTCAAAAATTGGTCCGTGCGTATTTGATACCGCAAAAATAGACGCAGCGGTAAAAAGGCTCCATAGCGCTTTATCTGGTGATAAAAACTATAGTAGGGCGAATCCAAAATCAGCATTCTAGGATTGTTCCAAGAGGCCACTCTCGCCGCGATACCTGATCCTAGAGAACGGCCATAAACGACTATCTTATCCTCGGTATATTGACGGGCAATCCATTTATACAACATCTGTGCGTCATTGTATAATTTTTGCTCCGTTCGACGGCCTTTACTCTTCCCAAAGCCCCGGTAATCCATCATAAAGAAATCGTAACCATTACTGACAAAATCCTTGGCAAACTTACCCCAACCTTTAATACTTCTCGAATTCCCCTTCAGGTAGTAGATCACGCCCCGGCTATTGGGCACCTTAAAATGGATGCTATTAATTTGTCCCCCGTCTTCCATCTCGAAGGTTTTCTCTTCAAAATCAAAGGGATATTTATAGGTAAAATGAGAGGGTAATAACTCTGGACGGAAAAAGAAGAAATGTTGGAAGAAGTAAAAGATGAGGCTGAGTCCGAGATAAACAGCAAGTATTATATATAGTATATTCAACCACATCTTATTAGGATTTGGCTTAAGTTAAAAAATTTTCTTATTCATTTTTGTAGATTTACCAAAGAACTTAAAGGAATAGATATGGATCGTAGAGAAGCCATCAGGCGTACCAGTTTGTTGTTAGGCGGAGCAATATCCTCATCCGCACTGGCAGGTGTACTAAGCGGATGCCAAGCTACAGCGAATGTGGATTGGACACCGGTATTACTGGATCAGGAGCAAGCAAGAATGCTTGAAAGCATCGCAGATTGCATGCTGCCTGCCACTGATACCCCAGGAGCCCTAGACGTTGGTGTACCGGCCTTCGTAGACCTTATGCTGAAAGAAGCTTACAACAGTGAAGAACAGGCTCGGTTTACGGAAGGCTTACAATCACTTACCGAAACCTGCCAAGAAAAACACCAAAAGCCTTTCCATAATTGCAGCGTCGCAGAACAGACGGCACTACTTACACAATTAGAAAACGAAAGCGACTCCTCTCCTTCTTTCATTAGAATGGCCAAGGAGCTTACGTTGCTTGGATATTTCACTTCCGAAACTATCATGAACGATGTGTTGAATTATAATCCGGTTCCTGGTAAATATGAGGGATGTGTCGAGGCAAGTGCGGAAACAATGGTAGGGGTGGATAACAACATCTTTTGAAACAAAAAAATAATTTCTGCGCCTGGATCTAATTCCTTATCAAAGAGCTTTAAATCAGACTCATGCAAGATAATACGACATTTGATGCTATTGTAGTGGGCTCCGGTATTACCGGCGGATGGGCCGCCAAAGAATTAACGGAGAAGGGGTTGAAGACCCTAGTTTTAGAAAGAGGAAGGCAAGTAGAACATGTCAAGGATTACCCTACGACTAATGACGCGCCCTGGCAGTTCCCTCACCGTGGACGTGCCACGGCTGAAGACAAGGAAAAGTACCCCGTTCAACATAGAGTTTATGCTTTCAATGAAGGCACTCGTCACTGGTGGGTAAATGATAATGATCACCCTTATACTACGCCTGAAGACAAGCCTTTTGCCTGGATTAGGGGCTATCATGTGGGAGGGCGATCCATTATGTGGGGGCGACAGTGTTATCGTTGGAGTGATTATGATTTTGAAGCGAATCTCAAAGATGGTGTTGGCGTCGATTGGCCCATTAGGTATAGTGATATTGCACCCTGGTATGATTACGTGGAACGTTTTGTGGGGATCAGTGGTAAAGCCGAAGGCATTCCTCAATTGCCGGATGGTCAATTCCTGCCTCCAATGGAAATGAACTGTGTAGAGAAACATGTGAAAGCGGCTATTGAAAATAAATGGGATGAACGCAAAATGACCATTGGCCGGGTAGCAAACCTCACCCGAGAACACAATGGAAGAACACCTTGCCAACATAGAAACTTATGTTATCGAGGTTGCCCATATGGCGCCTATTTTAGCAGTAATAGTGCCACCTTACCCGCCGCCGCTGCCACTGGTAATCTCACTTTACGTCCAGATTCCGTGGTTGAATCCGTATTATTTGACAAAGAAACCCGTAGAGCGACCGGCGTAAGAGTCATCGATGCGAATACGGGGCAGGATATTGAATACAAAGCCAAAGTAGTATTTCTCTGTGCTTCGACCTTGGGTAGCACCTTTGTTCTTTTGAATTCAGCCAACGATGAATTTCCAGACGGGCTTGCCAACAGTAGTGGTGCTCTTGGTAAATATCTGATGGACCATGATTATAGTGTTCGAGTAAATGCAAGGATGGAGGGTTTCGATGATAAATATTACAGCGGTGCTCGTCCCAATGGTATCTATATACCTCGTTTCCGAAATATTGAAAGTAAACACCCGGACTTCATACGAGGCTATGGCTTTCAGGGAGGGGGATCAAGGTCTAACTGGAATAGTGGATTCAAAAAACCTGGTTTTGGGGGAGATTTCAAGGATAGCCTTACACATCCAGGCCCCTGGTCCATGCGCTTGGTAGGTTTTGGAGAGTGTTTGCCTTACGCAGATAATGCTGTAAAGCTCAATAAAGATGTGCGAGACAAACATGGCTTACCTACGTTACATATCAGCGCTACCTTCCAAGACAATGAAAGAGCCATGCGAGATGATATTGCTACGACAGCCTCTGAGATGCTTGAGGCTGCTGGGGGGAAAGATATCAATGTTGAAGTACAAGAGGTAACGCCCGGATTCTGTATTCATGAAATGGGCACTGCCCGCATGGGAAGAGATCCCAAAACTTCCGTATTAAACAAATGGAACCAGGCACATGATGTCGACAATCTATTTGTCACGGATGGGGCTTGCATGGCCTCCTCCGCCTGCCAAAATCCATCCATCACCTATATGGCACTTACGGCAAGAGCAGTTGATTACGCGGTAAAAGAGCTCAAGAATGGCAACTTAAGCTAGTGGCGGCGTAGGTTGGGGGATTTCTGCTTGAGGTAAGGTAAAGCAAAAGATCGTACCTCCCGGATTTGAATCTTCCAACCAGATCTCCCCGTCATGTTGCTCTACTATTTTTTTACAAAGGGCTAGACCGATCCCTGTTCCCTCGTATTCTGCTGCAGTATGAAGGCGCTTAAACATCTCAAATACCGTATCCTGGTAGACGAGATCAATACCAATGCCATTGTCCTCAATACAAAAGCGGTAATTTTTTCCTTGCGTCTGACAAGAGATGACCACCTTCGGTTGTTCTGCTTCATTATACTTCACCCCATTCACAATCAAGTTTTGGAACAACTGGTGCAAGTACCCTCCATTTCCTTGAACTTCCGGTAGCTTATACGTTTCCACATACCCATTATTTTCCCTTAAGAAGTCATCAATATTGTAAAGCACAGAACGAATAGTTTGATTGAGCTCTACTGTCTCTTTTTTCATCTCGGCCGTACTCACTTTCGAGAATTCTAGAACATCCTCTATTAGATTATTCATTTGCTTAGCTCCATTGGAGGCAAAACTCAGTAGGTCTTCCAGTTCAGGGTTATTATACTGTTTAATGCGTCGCTTGATTAAAGACAAGAAGCTAGAGATAGTTCGAAGTGGTGTTTTCAGATCGTGCGAAGCGATATAAGCAAAACGCTCAAGTTGGATATTGGACTGCTTTAAAGCCTCAGTCCGCTCTTGCACCTTAGATTCCAATTCCTCATTAAATTTCCTGATTTTTCGGTAGTAAAAGAACAGGCCTCCAGCAATCACCACGATCATACCAATCAAGCCAGATAATAGAACCAGAAAAAGATATTGTTGGCTAGATTTTTCTTTTAATTCGAATATTTGCTGCTCCTGTTCTTTGCGCTTAAACTCCTGTTCCAGGCGACTAATCAGCTCTGAATTTTCCAAATTATTAATGCTATCCTGCAACGCTTGAAAACGCTTCTGAAAACTGATGGACAGCTTGTAATTCCCAAGGTCGTAATAGAGGTCGCCGTATTGTTGATAGGCTCGCAAAAGGTACTTGTAGTCGCGATCCCCTTGCGCTAATGTATAAGCGGTATCGATGTATGATTTTGCAACCTGGAACTGGCCCGTCTTGGCCCTACACTGTCCGATGATCAAATAAATCTCCTCTAAATCTTTGCGTTTCCCCGCAGTAATAGCACGATCCAGGGACCGCTGGATATAAGACAAGGCTTTTTCCGGTTCATCATTACTCAAGTAAAGGCGAGCCAGCCTGTTGAGCGTAAAGATCAAGTTATAATCATCTCCGTTCTTAGTGGCAATAGCTAATGCTTCCTCATAAGCAGAAAGTGCCTCGGGGATTTGCGCTCTTTTATTATAGATATCTGCGATTAGGTTCAAGGAAAGGGGAAGCCAGGTAGCGCTCTGCATCTCCTTGGCAAGTCTAACCCCTTTTTCAGCGTGTTCTACGGCCTGTTCGAAGAGGCGTTGTTTATAGTATAAGCGGCCAAGGTTGCTACGGGTAGCCATAAGCCCCCTTTTGTTTCCTGAAGCCTCATTCACCTCCAGGGCCTTGAGGTAAAGTCGAGTGGCTGCTTCCAGGCTATTATCAGTGACGTGCACTACTCCCCAATTATTGTACACCTGGCCTAACCACTCCAAATCTCCCAAGGCTAAGAATATATCTTCGGCATCTTTGAAGGATTCAACTGCCACCTCCTTCTCCCCTTTGATGTCATGTAAAATCCCAATACTATTCAGTAGAATTCCCCGTTCCCGTTGCGCCTCGATTTGTTCAAAATAGGTCATGGCTTCCAGACAGAAGGCCAAGGTACTGTCTATGGCCAAAGGAGGGGTGGTATAGGTGCAAAGAATTAATTTGGCATCCGCTGCGAGGTCTGAATACCCTATTGATTCAGCCTCCGTCAACACTTCTAAGGCTAACTCACTTGACTTCAGAGGAGAGGATTCAGAAAGGTCTTTAGCATCTACAAGTTTTTTCACTAAGGCATTGGTATCAGCATCCCCTTTTCCGCGATCAGCAGAAGGAGAGCAAGCAGCCAGCATTAGAAAACCAACTAAAATACCTTTAGATAAATCTAGTCCTTTCACAATTGGGTACTATGCTCATTAGTATAAAGTAGTAACGGCAAACCTTAATGATGGGTTACAGGTGGGGAAGTCTGATTCTTGTAGCCTCACTCAAATTTAAATAAGATAAAGTTCTAATATACGTATCTTATTCATGAAAGTAACCTCTGATGAAAAAAAGTTAAACCAACTTCAAATTAAAAAGCCTCTTACCCTAAGGCAAGAGGCTCTCCCATATTATTGTCAATCTATGTCTAGATCTTGTAAACTTTGGGGGATTAGAAGCAATATTCGTTGGCAGCAATCAACTTGGCAGCAATCTTTCTACGCTCCTGCTTAACATTTGCTGGCATGTATTTACCGAAACGCTTCAGTCCCATCAGTAAGGTTCTCAAAACGTCCCCTTCGGCAAAGGACACCAAGGCATCTGTCGCTTGCTTCTGGATTCTGGCATTTGCATCCGTTACAAATACTTTTAGAATAGCATCGTAGATCTCTTGATCCATCTCGGTATCCATGCCTTTTAGTTTTTCCACTCTTAGTAGAAGCGACTCTGCCAAATAGACATCTAGCATTAGGTTCGATACGTTCATCAACACTTCTTGCTCTTCCTTGAGGTTGACTTTACCATCCATCTGCAACTTAGCCGCTGCCCCAGCTACCATAAGAATGATTTTCTTGAAATCCTTTATCGCTTTTTTCTCTTCTGCATAGGGCCCTTCGAGCGGTGTGTAACCGGGCATCGTCGTCAACTCCTTCTGAACCTCCCACGCTGGGCCTATGATATCGATTGCTCCTTTCATTGCTCGCTTCAATAACATATCCACTGAAAGTAGACGATTAATCTCGTTGGTACCTTCAAAGATCCGGTTGATCCTGGCATCTCTATATCCTCTTGCAGCTGTTCCTTCCTCAGAGTACCCCATCCCGCCATGAATTTGCACGGTCTCATCCACCACAAAATCCAAGGCCTCAGATCCTGCCACTTTTAGTAAGGCGCACTCAATCGCATATTCCTCTGCAGCTTCCAACTTTGCATCCCCAAAAGAAGCACCAGTCTCATCTAGTTCTTTTTTCTTCAATTCCATCAACTCAGATACTCGATACATCGCACTCTCCGCCGCAAAAACCCGAATCACCTGTTCAGCTAATTTATGTTGAATGGCCCCAAAACCAGAGATAGCTTGCTTAAACTGAATTCGTTCATTGGCATACTTTACTGCATTGCTTACACTATCTTTTGCTCCTCCCAAAGTGAGCGCACATAACTTAAATCTTCCTGTGTTCAGTGCATTAAAAGCGATTAAATGTCCCTTACCTTTCTCTCCTAATAAGTTTTCAGCGGGGACTTTCACGTTTTCAAAGAACACCTGGCGGGTAGAAGATCCCTTGATCCCAAGCTTCAATTCTTCGGCCCCAAGGGTAAGTCCGTCTGCACCTTTTTCTACTATGAATCCAGTAAAATGAGTGCCATCAATCTTGGCAAAAACAATGAAAAGATCAGCAAAGCCTGCATTGGAGATCCACATCTTCTGACCATTCAGAATATAATGTTGACCATCAGTAGATAACTCAGCTCTCGTCTTCGCAGCCAACGCATCTGATCCAGAACCAGGTTCAGTTAAACAGTAGGCCGCTTTTAGCTCACCATTAATCAATCCAGGCAGATACTTCTCCTTCTGCGCCTCCGTACCAAAATACAGAATAGGTAGCATGCCAATCCCGGTATGAGCAGCAAAAGATACAGTGAAAGATCCTGCGGGTCCCAAGGTCTCCGTAATGATAGTATTGGTATTCGTATCCAAGGCCATACCTCCGTATGCCTCCGGCATGTGCGAACCTAATAATCCCAGATCAGCCATTTTTTCGAGCAAGCGTGATGCGATATTGTCCTCTTGCTTCTCAATTTTATCCATTTGAGGTAATACCTCGGTCGAAACAAAATCGCGCACCATATCTCGCACCATTCTTTGTTCTTCGTCCATCTCTTCCGGTATAAAAATATCGGCAGCAGATGTATCCTTTACTAAGAACTCTCCTCCTCTTAAAAACGACTTTTTCACAGCTGTATCTTGCATATCTGGATTATATTAAATGGTGATATTTAGCGAATTTTCGCTATAAATATACTATAACAAACAGAAATAGTGAAGAATTGTTCGATTTTTAGCGAATTTTCGCTAAAATTTGTCTGCGATTAGCTTTCTGGACAAACGTTGATTGGAAGATAGAATGCTCTTTACAGGCAAAATATAGAGTTGAAAGAGGATAGAAACGTGCTAGCTAGCAGCTGGTAAAAGGTAAGGTATGAGATGGGGGGAATCGAGAAAGGGCCAAAGTCGTTTGACTTTGGCCCCTTAAAATATGTGGAATAGTATTATTTAATTATACTTCGTTCTGCGTCTCAGGTTGCTCTTCCCCCTCATTTTTTTGCTGGCCATTCTTCCTGGCTCGCTCAGCTACTTCCGAAGGTCGTAAGCCAATCAGTCTTTCAACATCTGACTTTACTAGGACCTCCTTCTCAAGCAATTGATGAGCAAGAATCTCCAACTCGTTCTTTTTCTCTCTGAGCAAATCCTGCGCTCTTTGATATTGTGATTCCACCAGGTTTCTGACTTCATCATCAATCAAAGTAGCCGTATTATCAGAGTAAGGTCGTTGGAATTGGTCTTGAGACAATCCATGGAAAGAAACCTGACCTACTTTCTCATTCATACCAAAAATGGTAATCATGCTGTATGCCATCTTAGTAACTTGATCCAAGTCATTTTGGGCACCAGTAGATACTTTCCCAAAAATGATCTGCTCAGCGGCACGACCTCCAAAGGTCATACACATGCGATCCAGTAATTGCTCGGTACGAGTGATGTATTCTTCTTTGGGTAGGTATTGGGCATAGCCTAAGGTACCAATTCCACGAGGTACAATGGTTACCTTCACCAAAGGAGATGCATGCTCTAGGAACCAACCACAAACGGCGTGTCCTGCTTCGTGATAAGCAATGATCCTCTTCTCATCTGGAGAGATCAACTTTGTTTTGCGTTCCAAGCCGCCAATCACTTTATCTAAGGCATAGTTGAAGTCGTCCATATCTACAGCCTTCTTGTTGCGGCGCGCAGCAATCAGAGCAGCTTCATTACAAACGTTGGCGATATCAGCTCCGGCAAACCCTGGAGTCATCTCTGCAAGTACTACGGCGTCAATTTCTGAAGCCTTCTTGATGTTCTTCAAGTGCACTTTGAAGATCGCCTCTCTACCATTAAGGTCTGGTCGGTCCACGCCAATTTGACGGTCGAATCGACCTGGGCGAAGCAATGCTGTATCCAATACATCAGGTCGGTTAGTTGCCGCCATCAGGATCACTCCCTTGTCGGTACTGAAACCGTCCATCTCTACCAGTAACTGGTTCAAGGTATTTTCGCGCTCGTCATTTCCTCCTTGAATGCTGTTGCGTCCTCTAGCTCGACCGATCGCATCAATCTCATCGATAAATACGATACAGGGTGCTTTTTCTCGCGCTTGCTTAAACAAGTCTCGCACTCTCGAGGCACCAACCCCCACAAACATCTCCACGAAGTCGGATCCAGAGATGGAGAAAAAAGGTACACCTGCTTCTCCCGCCACTGCTTTTGCGAGCAATGTTTTACCGGTACCCGGAGGGCCTACTAACAAGACACCTTTAGGGATTTTACCCCCAAGTGCTGTATATTTTTTTGGATTCTTCAGAAAGTCTACCACCTCCATCACTTCTTCCTTCGCCTCATTCAAGCCCGCAACATCTTGGAAAGTAACCGAAACTTTGGCGTTTTGGTCGAATAGTGTAGCCTTGGATTTTCCAATATTAAAAATCTGGGAACCCGGGCCGCCGCCAGCACCACTAACCCGCCGCATGATAAATATCCAGATCGCAACGACGATCACAATGGGCAGCACCCAACCTAATATCTGTGATAAATAGTTGGGCTGTTTCTCTTCACTTGGCCATATCCATTCATCATTTGGTATTTTCAAGCTTTCCTGGAGGGCACGAAAGTCGCTACTAAATTGAGAGCCGACCTTCATTATATAGTGATATCGATCTCCTACTTTATCTTTATTCGCATCTTCATAGTTATCCACCTTGTCCTCCTTAAGATAGATATAGGCGACCTCCTCATTGACCACCTTGATATTCCTGATAGCCCGGTCGTTCAACAAGGTACGGAGCTTACCCATATCAATCTCCGTGACTCCGGACACCATGTTATTGAATAGCGATAAAGCCAAAAGAAAAAGGGCAATCACCGCATAAATCCAATAGGAATTGAATTTGGGAGCGCCACCAGGCTTATTATCGTTCTTTGGTTTATCCATTATATTCTCTTTTTCGGGTCTTCCTTACAGGGGACCGACTAATCATTCAAGTTTAAATTAAAACGGCCTAGCAGCGTTTTCGTTGCAGATTATCGACTAGTTTACCTATTTCTAGACAAAGTAGGATCGATTTTTCTACCAAAGCAGCAATAGTGACTACAAGGATTCGTATTCTGTGAACTTGGCATCACTCCAAAGGGCCTCTAACTCATAAAAACTACGGGTCTCGTGGTAAAATATGTGAACTACTACATTAAAGTAGTCAAGGCAGATCCAAAGTGCGTTCTTCTCGCCTTCGGTGTGGTTAGGTAAGACTCCCGCCTCCTGCTTCAATCGTCGGTAAACATTATCAGAGATGGCTTTTACTTGGGTATTGGAATCTCCTTCGCAAATAATAAAAAAATCCGTAGGAGCTTCTTCTAGTTCGCGCAAATCTAGCTTTACGATTTGCTTTCCTTTGATATCTTGAATACTGTCAATAATCAGTTCGTTCAACTCCTCAAGTTCGATATTTGGATGGTCTACTTTTGTTTCCAGAATCAAATTGAATTTTTATTAGTTTTGTAAAAGGGCATGAAGTGAAAGGAAATTAGGAGGTTTTATTCTTTCGTGACTCACCTCTTAATCAAGAGCACTCAGATCCTCTTGCCCGTCCAGGTATTCTTTCCTGAAATTAAAAAGTGTTTTGTATTAATCCATCAATTTAATAAATTATTTATCAATTGTATCATAAAAACACTCTTTTCATCGGAAAGGTTCTCCATATGTTTGACGAGCTCCAATCCACTAATGAATACGCTATAACTCTCCTATCAAAAAGCAAACCAATCGAAGGAACTGTCATTTCGGCTCATCATCAAACAGCAGGGAAAGGACAAATTGGCAGCAGCTGGCTCGTAGAAGCGGGCAAAAACCTCACGCTCAGCATCATTCTTCAGCCTCATTTCCTTCCTATTCCTCGCCAATTCCTTTTAAATCAAGCGGTGTCCTTAGCGGTAGTTGATTTTCTACGACAGTTCATTACTACCGATATCGTTCGCCTAAAATGGCCGAATGATGTTTACATCGGCGATAAAAAATCGACTGGCATTCTTATTCAAAACACAATTTCAGGCACTAAAATTCAAAATACAGTCATTGGCTTAGGCATCAATATTAATCAAACCAAATTCCCCGATTCCCTTCCTAACCCAAGCTCTTTAGCCTTGGCCACAGGACGAGAAGATTACGAGCTTCCTGAGCTCCGGCAAGTCCTTTTTGCTTGTCTAGAACACCGATATCTCCAATTGAAGGCAAAGCAATGGACATCATTAGATCAAGCTTACCATAAGGCTCTATACAAGCTGAACGAGGCACACTTATTTCAAAGTGCAGATGGACGTTTCTTTAAGGGAACTATAACAGGCGTAACGGAACAAGGTCTGCTAAAAGTTGATACCGATACCGGCCTACAGACATTTAACTTGAAAGAAATTACCTTTGCCAAACAATAGAGCGAAAGTGCTGTTGTTTCTTGTATATCTGAGGAATATCTTCTTCACCGGAAACCACCTACAATTTATCCTTTATGAAAGTACATATCGTAACTGTTGGCGATGAAATTCTGATCGGTCAAATCGTGGACACCAACTCTGCTTGGATGGCTCAACAATTGAATGCTATTGGGGCAAAGGTAACAGGTATTACCACCGTTGAGGACACTAGTGAGAGTATTACCGCTGGCTTACACCAGGCACTGGAGGGAGTTGATGCTGTGCTGATGACCGGAGGTCTAGGTCCAACCAAAGATGACATTACCAAGAAAACGATTGCTGATTTTTTTGGCGTAGGTATGTACTTCGATGAATCCTCCTATAATCGCCTACAACGACTTTTCGAGAAATTCGGCATTACGCCCAATGACTCTCATCGCGATCAATGCTTCATGCCCACCAATGCCAACCTTTTAACCAATAAGATGGGGACCGCGCCGGGTATGTGGTTTAATCATGACGAAAAAGTCATCGTTTCGATGCCAGGGGTTCCCTATGAAATGAAGTACTTGATGGAATATGAAGTACTTCCCAAATTACAAGCCAAGTTCCCGATGATGCCCATCCAACACCGGACCATCATGACCGTCGGTGCGGGTGAATCCATGATTGCAGAACGCATCGCAGCTGTGGAGGAAGGACTTCCTAAACACATCAAATTGGCTTTCTTACCCAATTTGGGACAGGTTCGACTTCGCCTAACCGGACGCAGCAGTGATGAAGCTAGCTTAAGGGAAGAATTGGATCATTGGGTCAAAGAAATTGAGGCCCTCATCCCTGAATTGATTTATGGTTACGATGAATATAAGCTCCAAGCAGCCGTAGGAGAGCTACTAAAGGAAAGAGGACTAAGCGTATCAACGGCAGAGAGCTGTACCGGCGGATACTTAGCTCATCTTATTACTAGTATCTCAGGTTCTTCCGCTTATTTTAACGGTAGCATTGTGGCCTACGCCAATGAAGTGAAGACTAAACAATTGGGGGTAAGCACACAAACGCTGGAAGAATATGGAGCGGTGAGTGAACAAACCGTGCAGGAAATGGTACAAGGCCTTTTGAGCCTGCTTGGCACCGATATTGGTATTGCCATATCAGGTATTGCGGGGCCGACTGGCGGAACACCTGACAAGCCCGTTGGTACCATTTGGTTAGCAGTGGGAAATCAAGATAGCATCCACACGAAAAAATTGCAGCTGACCAAAGACAGAGAGAAGAATATTCAGTATACCGCAGTGGTTGGTCTGAACATGATTCGTCGCTTTGTCATTAAATCCTACCAAGCAGCAGAGAGTATTTAGCCCAAATAAAAAGGGACAAATCGGGTTTTTGCCAATATTAATTCCGACATCAAGCACACAACCGGACGAAAACCTTGTTTTATTTGGCATTTTTGGCAATACGCCGAATTTCGGTTATTTTTGTAGTGCATCTGCACTATGGAAACTCGAATATAGCCACGACGTATATAGATATTTAGAGAGCGTAAGTTCTAACTTCCCGAAATACTAAACAATAAACTTCTATGGGATAATACCCATATTGCCTTGACCTGAGACCAGGCTATTAGTGTATGTTTGGAGTTCGCGCTTGATGAAATGAGACTCTTTTTGAAGGCCACATCTGGAAGATACGGTCTGAAAAAGTAAAGAAGCCCAGCTGACGGCAGTCAGGTGTCAACAAAATAGAGTGAGCTTCAACCATGAACTTAGCCAATAACCAAATTAAAAAGAATTATAAAACACGACCAATGGCGCAAGTTGAATTGATCATGCCTAAGATGGGAGAAAGTATCATTGAAGCCACTATCCTGAAATGGGTTAAGCAAGTAGGAGATAAGGTAGAGGTGGATGAAACGATACTTGAGATCGCGACAGATAAAGTAGACTCTGAGGTTCCCTCTCCTGTAGATGGCGTGATACACGAAATTCTCTTTGCCGAGAATGATACCGTAGAAATCGGAAAAGTAATTGCCATTATCGCGACCGAAGGCGAAGAAGCTATCCCTCAAGCTACTCCTAGTGTTGCTCAATCCACCACCACCAGCAATACGACTACCGTACCAGCCCCTGCCACGGCACAAGCAGTAGCAGAAACGAGCAGTCCTCAAACCGTACAGGTAGCCAGTGAAGGGAGATTTTATTCTCCTTTGGTTAGAAACATGGCCAAAAAAGAGCAAATCAGCCAAGCAGAACTTGACCGCGTTCCAGGAACCGGCCTAAATGGCAGAGTGACAAAAAAGGATATGCTCAAGTATCTGAAGGCTCGAACTGCCCCAACTACAAATGGCAGTGTTAAACCTCAAGCCCCTACTGCTCCAGCCTCCAAACCTACGCCTTCTCCTGTTGCTACCAGCATGAATGGTGCTGTGGAGATTGTAGAAATGGATCGGATGCGCAAGCTGATTGCGGATCATATGGTGATGTCAAAGCAAACCTCTCCCCACGTCACCTCTTTTGTAGAAGTAGACGTAACCAACATCGTTAATTGGAGGAATAAAAACAAAGCTGAATTCCAACAGAAACACGGAGAAAAAATCACCTTCACTCCTATCTTCATGGAAGCGGTAACCCGAGCACTCCGTGACTTCCCAATGGTCAATGTTTCTGTGGAAGACAACAACAAAATCTTAGTCAAGAAAAATATAAACATAGGAATGGCGACAGCCCTTCCTAGTGGTAACCTCATCGTCCCTGTGATCAAGAATGCGGACCAGCTGAATTTGGTAGGCTTAACCAAGCAGGTGAATGACCTAGCCGGCCGTGCCCGCAGCAATAAACTTAAACCTGAAGAAATCCAAGATGGTACCTTCACGCTGACGAATGTCGGCACCTTTGGCAATGTGATGGGTACTCCAATTATCAATCAACCCCAAGTGGCTATACTGGCCGTGGGAGCGATTAGAAAGAAACCCGCAGTAGTAGAAACCGAATATGGAGATCTAATTGCTGTGCGCCAGATGATGTTCCTTTCTTTATCCTACGACCATAGGGTAGTAGATGGATTCTTAGGAGGCTCTTTCTTGAGACGGGTCGGTGACTATCTAGAACAGTTCGATCCTGATCAACAAATTTAACCCATGAAAAGTCTCCCATGTAAGTATGCCCCATTCCAAACCAACACTTTCACCTTCAGTACCAAGCTAGGCTTGTTTGGCCTACTATTCATTGCATTTAGCTGGTTTCCCATCTCTAGTCAGGCTCAATCTGCTAACGATAAAAAGGAAGAGGCTAAGCTTTTTTTCGCTAATAAGCGATATGAAACAGCTTTGTCTTTGCTCCAAAGTACTCGAGCGCTCTATCGGGATGATAAGGAAAGTAAATTCTTAATCGCACTATGCTATTACCAGCTCAATCAGTTAGATAAAGCACTGGCACAACTCAATCGTTTTTCTGAGGAAGAAAGATCCCCCTACCCCGAATTATGGCTATACTACGGCCGTATCTATCATGCGAGACATCAATTTGATCAAGCCTCGACCTATTACAAGCGTTACCTCCGCACGATCCGTCCAGGGCATAATAATCGCCAAATGGTGATCGAAGATATTCGAAGATGTTCCAACGGTATTAGCTTACAATTTCAGGAGGCTCTGGCCATTGTCGAAAATCTTGGAAAATCGGTGAATACTGCAAACGATGAGTTTGCTCCGATTCTAAGTCCCAACTATAACAATCAACTCTATTTTTCTTCTATCCGTCCGGGAAATATTGGCGTTCCGAGAAAAGATAATGGCGTAGCAGATGAACGCTTCGGCAACTTACCCAGCGATATGTACAACTGCCGTATCACTGGTGGCATTTGGGGAGAAGTACAACCCATGCACTATTTGTTGAATGGGCCCAACCATGAAGTTCTATTGGGCTTCAATCGAGATGGATCAGCCCTGTACTACTATAAAGGGAGAAATCTTCAAAATGGACAGATCATTGTTGATACCTTCAAACGAGTAGAGGAGCGCTTAGTAAGTTCTACGCCGATACCCGTACCCATGGATACTTACCGAGGGGATAATAACCCTTGTTTTTACAATGATACGCTATTAATTTTTTCCAGTAGCCGAGCGGGTGGTTATGGGGGAAGTGATCTGTACAAATGTAGCTACCGCAGAGGTCGCTGGACGGCTCCCGTCAATTTGGGGCCGGACATCAATACCCCCTACGATGAGACAACGCCCTTCCTGGCTAGAGATGGTCACACGCTTTATTATAGCTCCAACGATAGCAAAAGAAGTATTGGAGGATTAGATATATTCAAGTCCTTTTATGTGGAGGAAACCAAGCGCTGGACCCTTCCTAAAAACCTTGGGATGCCGATCAATTCTGCGGCAGATGATGATCATTTTAAGATCTCTGGGGATGGATTCACTGCCTTCTTTGCCTCAGCGCGTAAAGACGGAGAAGGTTTGCGCGATATCTACATTGGTTATTTCCAAGAATTCCTAGAGGAAATGGAATGGCCAGCCAATGCATTCATTCCACCACCTCCTACACCTCAACCTCAAGTCCCAGAAAAGAGGCCCATTGTTGATGATCCAGGATTTCAGCCGACTAGCCCAGCTATTGCCGTGCCTGATCCCTCAACAAAAGTTGAAGACAGCGGCTTTGGGGAAGACTTCCCCGTCAATGAAGTGGTCAAACAACCGACCTCTCCTAATCCGTCACCTATTACGGTAGAACCTACTTCCCCATATGCGCCGATTTATTTCACCCAGGGAGAAGAATTTACGCGTCATACCACTAAAAGGGAAGTCCTCGACCAAATAGCGCAACAAATGGGTACTCAGCCCTCGCTGGTGGTTGTTTTTACAGTTTATCCTGATGAGGTTACTCCAGATGGACTATTTGGGCTAACCAAAGAGTTAGAGATAGCAGGCGATTACCTTTCCAGACAAGGTGTAAATAGCCAAAACATCTATATCCGAGCTATCGGCATGCCAAAGGCGGAACGAAGCGGCCAGTGCCTCGAGATTTCTTTCTTTGATCGTGAGGGGCAAACCATTCCGGCAACCCTCCCAGTAGTTGGCAAACAGCTGGAGGCAGTAGAACCTACTTTTGTGACCAATAGCCAGCTGCACTATAAAGTTCAAGTTGCTTCAGCGAAAAAAAGCATTAGTGCTCCTTTTGAACAAGGTGTAGATTATGTGATGATCGAAAGGCAAATGGACTTTCCTTATTATCGCTACACTTTAGGCGTGGCTACTTCCTATTCAGAAGCTTCGAGTCTTCGGCGGCAATTGGTGAGAAAGGGATTTAACGGAGCCTATGTGGTTCCTTTCATCAATGGCTATCGGCTGGATAAAAAACTCGCCAGAAAAAAAATGGGTGAGTTCCAAGATCTTAGAAATTTCTTGCAGCTTCGATAGATTTTCGGGGGCTTCACATGCTGTTCATTAATTCCATGCAATCGTAGGATCAAGGGTTAGAATGATCGACACCTTCCTGGGCTTGGTCGATGCCATAGTAGTATTTCCAAAAAATCGAGTTATTTTTGCTGTGCGACACAGGAAAGATGTCATTTAACATCTTAAAAAGCACATTTTATTGGAATCTAGTTAACCGCAGGCTTGTCAATGCTTCGCAAGGATAAAAGCAGTGATTTGGCTTTAATTGGACTAATCTGAGATATGAGCATTATCAATAGGATAGGTAAACTCATATTAACACTTGTTTTTTAATTGGCTAGTCTACTACCGGCTTAAGAGATGTAGCAGATGGGGCACAGAATAATACTATGAAAAAATTAGAATTCTTAAAAGAGAGTCTAAAGGATCTAAAGACCATAGGTACGATTACGAGAAGTTCTAAGTTCTTATGTAAAGGCATGGTCAAGCACGTCGACTTTTCAGATGCTAAGCTAATCGTAGAACTAGGTGCTGGAGATGGTGTAATCACCGAATTCATCCTGGATGAAATGGAACCCGATGCCAAATTGTTGGTTTTTGAGGTTAATGAACGTTTTTGTGAAGTTTTACGCAATATTGATGATGAACGTCTGATCATCGCGCAAGATTCAGCCGAAAATATAGGCTCTCACGTAGAACGTCTAGGTTTTGAAAAAGTAGATGCCATTATTTCGGCGATCCCATTTGTTGGGCTGCCTAAAGAACTGGGGTACAGTATCGTTCGGGAATGTCATCAATGTATGAAGAAAGGGGGTAGATATATTCAGGTCCATTACTCCCTACTAACCAAAAAGTTGTATGAGACCGTTTTTGGTAATGTTGATATCAATTGGGTTCCACTCAACGTTCCACCTGCCTTTGTTTTGGTTAGTGAAAAAAAGTAAGTACGCATAAATAAATCTCCTCCAGACCTACTGAAAGCCTGGAGGAGTAAGACTGAAATTAGTATCTTCAATCCAGTGCAGCTTCTAACTATTAAGCTAGCACAGGAGCTGGAGTAGTAGCCTCCTTAGTGAACAACTGGTACAATACGGGCACTAATAATAATACAAAAGTAGTAGAGGTGAATAGCCCGCCGATAATTGTCCACCCCATGGGAGCCCAAAGCGTTCCTCCAGTTAAGGTCAAAGGCAATAATCCCAAGATGGTAGTCAAAGTTGTAGCTACGATAGGAATAAACCGGACCTCTCCGGCCTGAATAGCAGCTTCCATTACCGTCTTTCCTTCTTCCCGCAATTTATTAGCATAGTCCACCAATACAATCGAGTTATTGATTGCGATCCCAATCAAACTGGTCAACCCTACAAATGCAGTGAAGGAAAAGGCTATACCCGTAATAAAAAGGGCTAGGATAGAGCCTATAATGGCTAAGGGTAGCGCTGAGAAAATAATCAACGGCTGACTAAATGACTTGAACTGTATGATCAATACCCCAAAGATCAGCAAGAGTGCCATGACAGAGGCGATTCCCATGCCACCAAAAGATTTATTCCGATTCTCCAAATCTCCTTTAAATGTATAGTTATAT
>JAHQWA010000297.1 GCA_019634045.1 Saprospiraceae bacterium | reverse complement strand
TATGCGTTTGATTTCCTTTTTGTGAACTGACATAATATTCTGGTAATTAATACGCTATACAAGGGAATAGTTATAGTTTGTGAATCACTTATGTATGTCTGCTGGGATTGGTAGGTGTTATGTCGCTAATTTACTACAGCTGACTTTAACAGCTGCGTTTTTGTTTTTTAGAAAACGAACTAGGGCGGCCTGTTCCGTTTCTATTTCATGGTGCTTTGAAGGCTGTAAGTTATCAAAATCTAGCTAAGGATTAAAAAGGAGTAGCTGTTTGTTTTTGGATACCCGGTCTGGTAGCTGACTCAAAATAGGAGATTCACCTTGATATATTCTAGTACCTTTGGGCGTACTTTAAAGATACTCTTAGATACGATTTAGCAAGTTAAAGTTTATCAAGAATTAAATGTTGCAAGTAGATATCAAATTCAAGCCGTCATTCTTACCCTTCTCATTCGTCTTATTGGTAAGTGGCCTGTTACTTGTTTTTCCAAGTTGTACCACCGATTTTCCCACGGAAGCTGAGTGGCGAGATATCCCCATCGTCTATGGTTTTCTATCCACCCAAGACACCGCTCATTATATTCGCGTGGAAAAGGCTTTTTTGGAATCCGGAGGTAATGCCTTGGATATTGCCCAAATTGCGGACTCTCTGTATTATGATCCCAGCGTAACCGTATCGCTTGAAAAAATCAATACCGGGGAGCGCTTTTTGATGGACAGAGTTGACGGAACGCTGGAAGGCTATCCGCGGGAAGAGGGCCCCTTTGCCACTACGCCGAATATTCTATACAAGATCTTAAAAACAGACTTGAATTTAAAGTCGGAGGACGCGATACGCTTGGTGATAGAGAGAGGGGATGATAAGGCGCCGGTAACGGCAGAAACGCTGATCATTGGAGAGCTCGAATTACTGGAAAATTTGCCTCGGGAGCCGATTAATTTTGGGGGCTATAATTCGGAATTGCGCATTGGTTGGGAAGTATCTACTGCGGCGCGCCTGTTTGATTTGCGTTTTTTAGTCCATTATCGGGAATCGGACCCTGATCAGCCTTCGAATCTAGTGCCAAAAACGCTGGAATTTGTTTTGAACCGAGCCATAGAACGAGAAGATGAAAGCATTCGAGTTAGCTATTTCTTGCGGTCGGGCGACTTTTTTCAGTTTCTCGGGGGAGCTTTGCCTGTCCTATCCGCTGGTTTTCGGGTGTTTGATGGCATTGATATTCAATTAGTAGCGGCTGGGGAGGAGTTCTTAGAGTTAACGAAAATTGGTCAAGCCAATCTGGGGATTACTAGTGCCAATGAGGTTCCAATCTATACCAATCTCTCCGAAGGACGTGGGATCTTTTCTTCTAAAGCAACCGCCCTTCGGGAAGGCTTGCTGCTGGGCCCCGTGTCTATTGATACTTTGCAAAATGGAGCCTTCACCCGTGACTTGGGTTTTCAATAGCCCTCCTTTCTGCCGTTTTGTCACTCCTTTTCTGTCATTTCGAAATTCTTGTCAGGCCATTTTGACCTAAAGGGCCGTTTTGTCACTCAAAAAGTAGGGAATTTGAATTGGCATATCACTTGCTATAGGGATAAGCGTATAATCCGTTTTGAACTAACTAAAAATACAACATAACATGGGTAAAATTATAGGTATTGACCTGGGTACAACGAACTCCTGTGTAGCTGTAATGGAGGGGAATGAACCAGTGGTAATTCCCAATGATGAGGGTAGAAGAACAACACCTTCTGTTGTTGCTTTTATGGACAATGGCGAAAGGAAGATCGGTGACCCTGCCAAGCGCCAGGCCATTACCAATCCAACGCGTACAATCTCTTCTATCAAGCGTTTCATGGGAACACGCTTCTCTGAAGTTTCCAATGAAGTAGGACGTATTGCGTACAAGGCTGTAAAAGGAGATAATGATACCGTGCGGGTAGATATTGAAGGCCGTTTGTACACTCCGCAAGAGATTTCTGCCATGGTGCTTCAGAAAATGAAGAAAGTAGCGGAAGACTTTTTGGGACAAGAGGTAACAGAGGCTGTTGTGACAGTTCCTGCCTACTTCAATGACTCTCAACGTCAAGCAACCAAGGAAGCAGGCGAGATTGCAGGTTTGACCATCAAGCGTATTATCAATGAGCCTACAGCAGCTGCGCTTGCTTACGGTTTGGATAAGCGCAACAAAGATATGACCATCGCCGTGTTCGATTTAGGTGGTGGTACATTCGATATTTCTGTCCTAGAATTGGGAGATGGGGTTTTTGAAGTGAAATCTACTAATGGTGATACTCACCTTGGTGGTGATGACTTTGACCACATCATTATCGATTGGTTAGCTGGTACCTTTAAGGACCAAGAAGGAATGGATCTTCGTAAAGATCCCATGGCACTTCAGCGTTTGAAAGATGCAGCGGAGAAAGCTAAGATCGAATTGTCGTCTTCTACAGAAACGGAAGTAAATCTTCCATATATCACTGCCGTAGATGGAGTGCCTAAGCACTTGGTCGTTAAATTGTCTCGTGCTAAATTCGAGCAATTGGCCGATAACTTAGTAGAGCGTACTTTGATTCCTTGCCAAGAGGCAATAAAGGATGCTGGTTTAGAAAAGAGTGAGATCGATGAAATCATCTTAGTCGGTGGTTCTACGCGTATCCCTCGTATCCAGGCAGCTGTCGAAGAATTTTTCGGTAAAAAACCAAATAAAGGGGTAAACCCGGATGAGGTTGTAGCTGTGGGTGCTTCTATTCAGGGCGGTGTATTGAGTGGTGATGTGCAGGATGTCTTGCTACTAGACGTTACGCCATTATCTCTAGGTATTGAGACGATGGGTGGTGTGTATGATGTGGTAATTGAAGCTAACTCTACTATTCCGACGAAGAAAGCTAAGACCTATTCTACTGCTGCGGATAACCAGCCTTCTGTAGAAATTCATATTCTACAAGGGGAACGTCCAATGGCGACAGATAACCGTTCAGTAGGTCGATTTATCTTAGATGGACTTCCACCTTCACCAAGAGGAATGCCTCAAATCGAAGTTACTTTCGACATTGACGCCAACGGTATCCTGAGTGTTTCCGCGAAAGATAAAGGCACCGGTAAAGAGCAAAATATCCGTATCGAAGCCTCTACTGGATTGTCCAAAGAGGAGATCGAAAAGATGAAGGCCGAAGCGGCTGCTAATGCAGATAGCGATAAGCAAGCCCGCGAAAAAGTAGATAAGATCAATACCGCAGATTCTTTGATCTTCCAGACGGAAAAGCAGTTGAAAGAATTCGGAGATAAGGTTCCTGAAGACAAAAAGGCGCCGATCGAAGCTGCTTTGAATGATCTGAAAGAAGCACACAAAACTCAAGATTTAGGTAAGATTGATAGTGCGAGTGAAGCTTTGAACGCGGCATGGCAAGCAGCTAGCCAGGAAATTTACCAAGCCACACAAGAGGCTGGTGGTAATGCTGGCGCTGGTGGAGCTGGACCTGAAGCTACGGCAGATGCGGGTGACGCAGGAGCCGGTGGCGCTGGAACTGGCGGAAATGATGCCGAAGATGTAACGGATGTCGAATACGAAGAAGTAGACGACAAGAAGTAAAGTGAAGCAAAGCGCCATTCAACGAAAATTTGAATGGTGAGCCTAATAAAAAAGGGGTATCGAATCCGATTCGATACCCCTTTTCCTGTCTATAATTTACCGGCTTATAAGCCCTTTAATTCACTGACGACTTTGCCCAAAGAGTCTTTGGCATCTCCAAATAACATCCTATTCTTATCGTGGAAGAATAAAGGATTTTGGATACCTGCATAACCCGGACTCATACTTCGCTTAAGAACGATCACGTGTTTAGCTTCCCAGACGTTCAGTACAGGCATTCCATAGATCGGACTACCCGGATCATCTAAGGCAGATGGATTTACTACGTCATTGGCACCTACCACCACAACGATATCGGTATTGGGTAGGGCATCATTGGCATCATCCAAATCTAAAAGCTTAGGATAAGGTACATCAGCTTCTGCCAACAATACATTCATATGCCCAGGCATACGACCCGCCACTGGGTGGATAGCATATTTTACGTCAACACCATTCGCTTCGAGGAGATCATCCACTTCTTTACAGACTTTCTGTGCTTGAGCAACAGCTAATCCATAGCCAGGAACGATCATCACGGACTGCGAATAATACAGCTGGATAGCAGCGTCGTTAATGGTTACTTCTTTAGCTACCTCATCACCTGTTCCTTTAGCAGCACTACTGCCGCCACCACCACCGAAGCCACCGATCAATACGTTCAATAGAGAACGATTCATCGCTTCGCACATCAAAACGGTCAGAATGGTCCCAGAAGCACCAACCAAGATACCGCCAACTAGCATCAATTGATTCCCATAAATTAGTCCTGCAGCAGCAGCTGAAAGTCCGGTAAATGAATTCAATAGAGAAATCACCACGGGCATATCAGCACCTCCGATGGGCGCTACAAAGGAAAACCCATAAACCAAAGTCAAAGCTAGAAAGCCCAGGAGTAAGCCGAGGCTCATTTGAGGACCTTGTAGATAAAGCAGTACGCCTACTACCAAAGTTCCCACTAACAATACCATATTGATGATATTGTGTTTGGGTAGGGTAATGGTGCTATCCCAGACTAATCCCTGCAATTTGGCGAATGCCAATAAACTACCGGTAAAGGCCACTCCACCGATTAAGAGGGTTAGTAAAGCGATACCTATGCCCCCAGCTGTTGGATTCGACATATTGACCAGCTCTACCATTGCTAATACTACCGCACAAGCACCCCCCAATCCATTGAAGATGGAGACCATTTGTGGCATAGCGGTCATTTGAATTCTTCTAGCAGAAATACCACCTACTATAGCACCGACAGCAATTCCCCCGATGATCCATCCGTAGTTGTTATTGGCGCCCTCAAGCGGAGCTACCAATGCGGCAATGATAGCAAGGCACATTCCCACCCCGGCATATATATTACCTCTTCGGGCAGTATCTGGAGAGCTCAAAAGGCGCAAGCCCCAGACAAAACCTACTGCTCCTAGCAGATAGGCTAGATTGATAAAAAAATCGATTGCCATTTCTTATTTTTTTGCTTTTTTCTTTTTGAACATTTCTAACATGCGGTCTGTCACCGCAAAACCTCCAGCTACATTGACCATACCTAATACAACGCCGAGGAAGCCCAAGCTGAGTGTCAAATAGTCATCCGGGTCCGCCTGCCTAATTAACAAGATGGCTCCAATGATAACTACTCCACTAATTGCATTTGCCCCCGACATCAGTGGCGTATGTAGTACTGTTGGTACTTTAGAAATTACCTCAAAACCCAAAATGATCGTGAAGATCAGCAGGTAGATCAGCAGCAGGTTTTCGTTAAAGAATTGATAGATTGTATCCATATTATTGTATCGTTTCAGCAGATTAAGCTGGCTTATCGGCTGTAATTAAGGCTGATGCAATGATTTCATTCTCCATATCCAAGCTCAACTGGTTTTCCTTCATCCACACCTTCGCGAAGTTGAGAAGGTTGTTGCTGTATAGAAAACTAGCATCCTGTGGCATCAAAGAAGCCAAGCTGGAATTGCCCTGGATATATACCCCATTGTGTTGAATGACTTTGAGGTCCTCAGTCAGCTCGCAGTTTCCTCCGGTAGAAGAGGCAAGATCGATGATGACTGATCCCGGTTTCATCTTTTCAACCGTTTCCTTTGGCACCAGGATAGGAGCTTTTCGTCCTCGAACCTGGGCGGTGGTGACGATAACGTCAGATTTCATGGCGCGCGCTTGGACTTCCGCGCGTTGGCGCTTGATGAAGTCCTCACTTTGTTGAACGCCGTAGCCACCAGCTCCCTTATCCTCTACAGCTCCTTCTACTTCTACGAACTTGGCACCCAAACTAAGCACCTCTTCCTTGGCGGCGCTTCTGGTGTCAAATGCCTCTACCTGAGCTCCGAGACGTCTAGCTGTGGCAATCGCTTGCAAGCCAGCCACCCCTGCTCCCAATACTAAGACTTTGGAGGGCTTAATGCTACCAGCCGCAGTAATCATCATGGGGAAGTATCGAGGTAATAGGGAAGCAGCTTCCAGGATGGCCTTGTATCCAGCGATGGAGGCCATGGAAGAAAGGACGTCCATAGACTGCGCTAAGGTAGTTCTAGGGATCATATCCATGCTAAAGGCCCGTAATCCAAGCTGCTTCAGTTTGCCAGTAACATCAGGATCAGCAAAGGGTTGAAATTGAGAAATGACCAAAGTATCTTTCGCCAGTTGCTTCATTTCAGCTTCTGACAGCGGATGGATACTAACGGCAATTTCAGCTTCTTTTAGCAATTCCGACCTGCTTTTCACCTGCGCACCTTTTTCCTCGTACTCACTATCGGAGTACAAGGCCTCTTGGCCTGCGCCAGCTTCAATTAGGATCTCCAAGCCCAAATCCTTGAGTTTAGGAAGGGTGGAGGGAACGACGGCGACACGCCTGTCGATTTCTTCTTTAAAAACAGCAAGTTTCATAATAATGTATGGCCTTTGGTGGTGAAAATAACTAAAATTTCGACTTTTGGCCTAATTGCAGTATATCTGAATAAAATATTTGGTAGGAACTGCCTTCAGAAGGAAGGTCTTAGAAGCGCAAATAAAGGAAAAAAAATGGAAAGACCTATTGCTGCTATCATGAAAATAAAACTAGACAATAGTTGAACAGCGCTTGGAAAGTAGTAGGTGAAGTTTAAATCGCAAGGTGAACTTCAGCCTGAATATATGGGGGAAGGGGCTAGCTGCCAGTGACTTAAGGCCAATCCGCTAATCAGGAAGTTGTCTTAGGTCACCGGCAGTTGTAAAGCCGGATGGCCAGGCGAAATTAAGCCTCTTTAAGTTTATGTGAAAAGTCCTTTTGTAACTTTTTCACCTTTGGCGTGATTACGAAGGTACAGTAGGGGTTGCGATTTCCTACATTATTGTAATAATTCAAATGGTACTCCTCTGCCGGATAAAATTTTTCTAGGGGACTTAATTCAGTCACAATTGGATCAGACCATAATTTACCGGCTACTTGCTGAATAGACTGTTCTGCAATCGTCTTTTGAGTATCATCATGATAGAAGATGACTGAACGATATTGCGGGCCGACATCATTTCCCTGGCGATTGAGTGTGGTAGGATCATGTGCACTCCAGAAAACCTCTAGAATTTCAGCATAACTAATCACGCTTGAATCAAAATGAACTTGCACGACTTCAGCATGTTTAGTTGTACCGGAGCAAACTGCCTTATAGTTGGCATTTTCCGGACTTCCACCGGCATACCCGGACACGACCTTATCTACTCCTTTTAGTCTTTGTACCACGGCTTCAACACACCAGAAACATCCTCCACCTAGCGTAGCAATCTCTGCTTTATGATTTGTATTCATTTGTTGAATTTATACAGAAAAACACCTGTACCTAGCAAATGTTTAGCCCAATAGACTGTAAGCGGAGGAGTCGGTTTCTTTCTGTTCTTTGAGATGTTTGAGGAATAACTTCAGCGCTTCTTTTTTTGAGGTGTCCAATTCGTAGCTGATGTAGCGAGTGAAATATTCTTTGAGATCAAAACCGGAACTCGGGTTTGGTAATATATAGGTCAATTCTGGTACGGCATCAATGCCCATCCGCAAGGCTTGATTGAAGCTTTTTACGAAGTTGGAGGGCAATGGCCGACGGCTGACCCAGGCTGCAAAGACGAAGGGAAGGCCCGTATAGTCCATCCAAGCACTTCCCAGATCATAGAAATAAGGGAATTTTTCATGTAAGCCCATGGTGCGGTCGCCGATCACAACGCCTCCCGTGGTCCCCTGGATATGATCAATATAGCCTTCCGTGGCGTGAATAAATTCCGGATTCAACTGCCAATGCTTCTGCAACAGGATCTTAGCTAGTTCTACTGACGTTCTGGAATGAAAATCCAGGTATATCTTGGTCAGACTTGACAGAGGCTGATGAGAAAAGATACCGACCGTTTTCACAGCTCCTTCTGCACCAATGCAGTAGTCAGAGATAATTTTAGCATTGGCAATTTCAGGAATGCTGGCTACGGGAACCAGGCCCAAATCCACTTCACCTGCTTGCAATTTTCTGGCACATTCCGAAGGAATATCCAATTGCAGGTCAATATCCTTGGCAATATTGCTTTTGAACAGGCCGTACAGAAGCGGCTTGGTGTTCAGGTAGCTTACCGCAGTGATTTGGATTTTACGCATAGATTTCAAAGTTACAGCCCCTCTACTTGAAAGGCCGTGAGATGTGAAGTATCATTTTCGACCAAAAAATTAAACTGAACGTTTTCTTGTTGTACTTGCCACAAGCCCGTGTTGCTGTGATTAAAACGATTCATTTCCGTCAATGGCACATCCTTAAGCAAACAAATTAGAGCTCTCATCGTACGACCATGGGCACAAACCAAGAGCAGAGATTCCTCGCGTTGTCTCAAATGCTGTACAAATTGCTCTACTCTAGCCCCCAACTCGGCAGCACTTTCGCCTTCGGGGATACGCGCATCCAAGTTTCCGCTATTCCATTGAGCCATTAGCTCCCTATAAGTCTCTCGCATGCCTGGCTCCCCCTTCTGCCCTTCGTGAATCCCCCAACTAATCTCATTGATCTCGGCAAATTGCTCCCAATGAATGCCTTGATTAATAAAGTGGGTCATGGTCTGATGCGTGCGCTGTAATCGCGATGTGAGTACTGCTTCAAAATTCAGGTGTGCGTAATGGCGATAAAAAGCAAGTGCCTGTTGTTGTCCCAGCTGGTTCAAGGAGGTATCGACACCTTGTCCTTGCACAATTCCTTTCCGGTTGAAATCGGTTTCTCCATGCCGAACGATAAAGACTTTCTTATTGCTCATAGATGCGGGCTGACTAATTTTTAGGTTGCTTATTTTCTAATGCAAAGAAGGTTTCTATTTGTTTACAACCGGTAAGGACAAATAGCCCTTATATTGGTTATCATCTTCGAAAACGTGATCTTTGAAATCCGTTACGACATTGTACAGGGTGTCCCTTTCAACGGGATGTCGATCTACTTCTCTGATTAATTTAACCAAGTCCTTCGTACTCATAGCTGGGTTTTGTTCCTCCGAACCGGCCATGG
>JAHQWA010000296.1 GCA_019634045.1 Saprospiraceae bacterium | reverse complement strand
TTGGAACTAAGCTCACCCGTTCCTGAGTCCTTTACCACCATGACCTACAAAGATGCTGGTTTTCAAATGAAAGCGACAGCAAAGCATTATGAAAGTCGGACTGAGGAAGAAGGTGAGCTCACAGAATCCTACGAATTCAATGTAGCGAATACCGGGATAAGTACCGCCGTCAAGTTCCTGAAACTCGGGGCTTATGATGAGCTCAACTGGCACGACACGCTCATTAGGATAGATAATGTAGCTGAGGAATTAAGTGTTGACTCTCTCATTAGTTTTGAAACTTATAAGTATGGGAATATATGCCCAGCTTATCTACTCCGCTATCAACAGGATACGGCTATGTTGCAGGGGCGTAAAATTGGCATATTTTGCAATGACCACCTTATTAGCGTCGACATTTCCGCTCCCATACCTGTAGCTTACACGGCCATTGTGGATTCGCTCATCCAAAGTATTCAATTGGATATAAACGAAAATTCCTTCGCCAGTATGCTGGAACCGAAGGACATGAAAATCTTGACGGACCTCACGAGCCCGGATACCACTATTTTTCGAGAGGCTTTAGCTGCTTTTAATGATTATGAAGGCTTTACGACGGATCATCTGCCCGCTATTTGCGAGTTATTACCAGAAGAATTGCTGGACGAAGGGGTAGCTTACGGAGCCAAGTACGACATCATAACAAAGCTGCATGCTTTTGAAATGGCTGCGGTAGAAGATGCCTTGGTGGGATACTATGCCCATTGCAAAGATCCGATCGTGCGGGCCAGGATTGTTGAAAGTATGAGTCAAAAGACCAGTGAGTCAGCGCTTGAAAACCTGTGGCTGCTGTTGGATCAAACGGAGGAAGATCAAGAACTTCCAGCGGATTTGTTTTCTGTGTATCGGGATAGTTTAGCTTTATTTCAACAAGATTATGTTCGGATAAAGTCTTTGCTTGAAAGAGGTGTGGCCATTCCTCAGTCCCTAGGGCTATTCGTAGACTATATGGACGTAGAAGGTGTAGAGGCGATGATACAGGCAGATAGTGTTTGGTTGCAGACGAGAATACAAAAGGAGATAGCTGCTTTTAGGATATTGGTAGAACAGGATTCCACTGAAAGTATCTCCGCCTTTATTATGGACTACCTACTCAATACGGATCTGGATGAGCAGGAAAAAGAGTTATACCGGACCTTGACGGAAGCGGAAGATGTTTATGGGAAATACCGAGTTGTCCATAATTCGCTTTTGCAAGGTCAAGGGGTGTCAGATCAATTGCTGGAGGAAGTAACAAGCAATGATTATTACCATTACTGGACTCTAAAAGCTTTCCATCAGAGTCAACGAGAGTTGCCCTCCGCCTTGGCCGAACAGGAGCAGATCGCCCAAGCGATTATGAAGCACTACATCTATAATAAGTTGGATTATCAAAGTGAAACTTGTGCACTGATTCGAGTCCTTCCCAAGGACGCGACCGTCCACGATGGGAATTACCTCTTTATGAGATGTGCTAGTGAAGGAGAACAGTCCTATTATCTAGGCTGTGTGGGACCATTCGACGACCAGGGAAAGTTTGATTTTGACCAGGAAAAATCGGCTTACTTTAATACGCCACAAATGGCCACCGATCCCGAGACGCTGCTTCAGGTTTTGTTGGATTATATCGACAAATTATAAAAATTGTGTGTAGGGTCGAGGTGATAAAAAGCGGCCCCAAGCTTCCTTGAGGCCCTTGGAAAGTGCATGACACATTAATGTTTTGAATAGACAGACTATTCGACACACTCCAGAATGCCTAGTTCTTATTTGTGGTAAAGATTATTGCTATTCTTCCTGGCATAGGAAGGTGCCATCAGCGGCATAGATCACATAGATCTTGACACTGCTATTGTTTTGCTTGAGATATACCCGATAGCTTAATATTTCATCCTGATCGGTTAATTCCCAGGCTTTGTTGTTCATAATGCGGTAATTAGAGTAGTCTGTTTGAATAGCTTGTTGGACCTCGTTTGGCAGCTGATTTTCATCAATTTGGAGACCTGTATTTATAAGAATCCAATCCACATCGAAATACAGGATAATTTTAACGGGTCCTTTCTGTCCTGCTAGCATGTAGTATTTATTGCCATTGCAGTTTACTTGTTGCTGACTGGTAAAATCATATCCTGGATAATTCTCTTGCAATAATTCACTTACTTCCGCTGGTAGTTCAATGTCCTGATCACCTCCTTCCTCTTCTTCGCCATCCTCTTCTTCATTCTCCTCCTCTTCATGAGTTGATAGGCCGATTTCACAAATGAATACCCCCTCAGGGCTATAGATTACTTCGATGGAATCCATTTCCGACGCTAGATCAATCGAGTACCAGATCATGCCACTCGCGCGTGTAATTTCCAAAACACTGCCTGAGATGATATTATAATCTGTATAATCCGTGTTGATGGCAGAAACGATTGTTTCTGGGATATCCTCATCTGTCACCAGGGCTCCAGATTGTACAAATTCTCCTTCTATCTCGAAGTATAAGTAAGCTACTGTGTCTTCTAGCGTAGCCTTGATCTCATATACTTCAGTACTATCACAAAGAAAGCCGGTGCTGATGTCATAATCATAACCATCATAATTGCTGATCAAAGAATCGACTACTTCTGGTGGAAGATTATCCAATGAGTCATCCTCTTCTTCTTCTTCTTCTTCTTCCATACATTGAGCCGCTGTACTCATTACTCTAATGACCGGCCGCATGATGAATTTCCCGTTTCCTGTGCAATGAATGGAGGCTGCCGCATCAAAGTCTAGTAAAAGATCAAAATCAGCGACCTGGTTTAGGTCCAAACAAGTTTTGATTTTTAAACCACTTTGACTACCCGAGGGAATCTGTAGGTCAAATGTTTCTCCACCGGAAACTACCGTATTGTTTTCCCCGAGAATAAGACGAACCTCTCGAATTTGACCGACAGAGAGGTCTGCGCTAGCAATCAATGTATCTAGGCCATTTTGGAAGTTCAGCAGATTATAAATACCTGCATTGGTTTCTAAGTCAATTTCTTCGAAGCCGTTTTCGCCTTTCACTTTGACAAGTTGAAGATCAATATTGACCTCCTCCAGATCGATCGGGTCGTCTGTAAGTCTAATATTAAGGCGAGTTTCGGCATCGCTTTCAGTGGATAAATCGGTTTGAAAGACGGCCTCACAGGAGCTTAGCAATAAGACTAAGCCCAATAAGACATAAATGCTAAATCGGTTCATAGGAAGCGTACTTACTAATAGTGTTGATAAATAGTGTTTCAAGTATAAGGAGCAGTTTGGCTACTTATAATGAGGGGGGAGTAGTGTTTTTCGGCGAGATGGTGCGATTGTATGTGCAAATTTCCAAACTACTGTGAAAACCTTGGGGCCACCTTTTTGGGTGGCCCTTAAGGAAATTCATGGGATTATAATTGTTGTTCTTTCAACGATTAAGACTGTAATGTGGGATTGAATATGGGTTCACAACCGTTCATGGGATTAATAACGACCGTAAAGGCTACTAAAAGTTTTTAGGATTCTGTTCATAGGTCAATTGCATGGCTTCTACTTGAAGAAGCTTTGGATATATACTCTTTTGTCGGTAATGATCTTGAAGTTATAAATGCCTGTTGGCAACTCTCTAAGGTCCACAATTTGCTTGCTGAGTCGCTGCTCGAATTTCCATCGTGAAATCAATCGACCATTGGCATCAAACAGTTGTAATTGTCGGATTCCTTCTGTTGAATCTTCTAATTCCAAACTTACCTGTGAACCTAGGACCGGGTTCGGGTATACTTTAATCCCGCTACCTGCGATTGGTCTTACAGTAGCTGTGATAGAATCAATCGAAAACTCAATATCAGAGATGGCAATTGGGGTGTCTGTAACAGCCAGATCGATCATCTTGATATCTGTTGTATTGATTTTGGTCAAACCCACCACGATATCTTCCATGACAATGGAAAAGGTTCCTATCTCTCCAAAACCACTTACCATCTGCTGATTCTTTCTGACGATTGCGATTTCCGCTACACCTGCATCGCGATCATTCTGGATGAACTTGATCACTTTGTCATCCCCCATTCCATTCATCCAGGTATCTTCAAAGATGTCTAGTTGAAAGTCGTTCCCTTGGTTGCCCACTACATCAGGGTCGTAGACCACGGTAAAGGCGATTCCGTAGAAGTTGGAAATGCTATCGGTTGCAGTTCCGAGCGATAATCCGGCTTCCAACGTGCCACCAGACGGTACCACAGCGTTGGGATTTGAGAGGGCTAGTGTAGGATCGGAAGCTGGATCGCCAATGGTATAATCATCAGGAACTACTTCGCCATGCATTAAGCCAAAATTATCTTCAATGATGGCTTTGTCATCATCATCTACATCCCCATCTCCATCGCAGTCAGCGTAAGCATAATTCAAACCATTTGGGAAACTTTGATCCCAAGGTGTGGCTGGTAGGTCCTGACCAACCCAAGAGCTGGTCGGACTCACCCTGCCGTCGCCGGTAGCGTCTTTTGCTACCGCCCAGTATAGTACATCAATGTTGTTGACTATACCGTTGTTGTTAATATCCCCAGGCCAGACTTGCTGCCCTAGGATCATAGGGATTTGTATTAGGACTATAAGACTTGTTAGTATTAATTTGCTCAAATGTTGTGGGATTGTTTTTCTTTCTGATGCAAATATGGGGCAGGAAAAGGGGGATGGCAAATACATTTTTATCGTTTTTTCGGATTGACAATGGATTATTAATGTGGTTTTTTGATGCATTATTAATGCGTATTGTATGTCAAATAGCTGGAAAACAAATATTTACATCTTACACATGTTAATTTATTTGTAATATGTAATTATTGTTTTTTCGAGAAAAAGATCTCATCTTGTCTTCTGATATTATGAAAAACAGCAAACTTATCGTCTTGTTACGCAGCCTCACACCACCTGAACTTAGAAAGTTTCGGGAGTTTGTCGCATCACCTTATTTTAACAAAAATGAAGACTTACTGAGGTTGATTGAGTATTTGGAGAGGTCAGCTCCTGAATTCGCTGGGCCTAAAGTTAGCAAAGAGAGCGTATATGAAAGCTTATTTCCAGGGCAGACTTTTGACCCAAAGATTTTGGGGCACCTCATGAATTATTTGCTGAGGTTAGGAGAACGCTTCTTAGCCTTACAGCGTTACGAGCAAGAAGAGGAATTGATTCAATGCCATACACTGGATCAGTTTGTTGATCGAAAGTTGACTAAGCATTATAATTATTTGTTGCGCAAGGCTACAAAGGCCATAGAGGATTCAAAAAGTAAAAATGGTGAATCTTATTATTACCAGTATTTGATGGGCAAGGCTGCAACCAATCATTTTTATAGTTTACAGGTGAGAAAGTTTGATCCCAGTCTGCAAACTGTATCTGATCAATTGGATCAATTTTACTTCTTCCAAAAGTTACGATACAGTTGTGAAATGCTGAATCGCCAGACTATTATTCGTGCCGAATATGAGTTAAATTTTGTGGATGAGGTACAAGAACATCTTCTGAAAACAGAAGAGATAGATCCACTAATCGAAATTTATCTGCGTATATATCTTAGTATTAAAGATGCGGGAGAGGAGGAGCATTTTAGAAAGTTAATACAGCTCATTGAAACCCATGCGAATTCTATTGACCAAAAGATCAAACGGGAAATTTATCTCTACGCCATCAATTTTTGTGCACCCAAGATTAGACGAGGAGATGAAAAGTACACATCGATCATGCTCGATCTATATATCAAGGGAATCCACACTAGAGCCCTTTTCGGGGGAGATTACCTGTCGCATTGGACTTATTCCAATGTAGTAAAACTTGCTCTAAGGTTGCAGCGATATGATTGGACAGAAAACTTTATTAGAGAACAATCCATTAATTTACCACCGGAAGTTCGAGAAGGAGCTGAACACTATAATCTGGCTGAATTGTATTACCATCAAGCAGCTTATGATAAGGTACTTGATCAATTAAATATGTTGCAACACCTAGATCCCCATCATCAATTGGGCTCTCGGGTGATTTTACTGAAGACCTATTATGCTATGGAGGCAGAGGAACCGCTCTTGTCCCTATTGTCTTCCTTTAGTGTATATCTAAGAAGGAATCGACAAATCTCAACCCCAATGAAAAAGACCTACTTGAATTTCTGTAATCTCTTACACCAGATCATGCGAAGGAATCCGAAGAAGTGGAATGCATTAGGAGAGGAGATTCAGCAGACTCAACCACTCGCCGAAAGAGCCTG
>JAHQWA010000295.1 GCA_019634045.1 Saprospiraceae bacterium | reverse complement strand
TCAACCAATTGCCGTCATATCCCGTGCCGATATACCCTAGGCCACTAAGTGCAAAACCGACCGCATTGTAGCGAGCACTCCCACCGAAATCAGCCACTTGTTGCCATTGGTTTCCCGGACTAGCTTCGGGATTGAAGGACCAAAAATCTTTTAACTCTTGATCCGTATCGCCATTATAGCCAGTGCCGACATAACCGATGCCATTCATACTAAAAGCTACCGCCCCCCTGCGCCCCAAGCCGGGGAATGTGTCTACGCGTGTCCAGAAATCTTGCGCCGCATCATAGCGCCAAAAATCCACCAAATCATCATCCCCATCATATCCTAAACCCACGTAGGCATATTCACCAATCGAAAAGTTAACGCTACTGGAGCGCGTCACTCCTTCAAAGTCCGAACGTCGAATCCAGTTCCCCGTCAATTCTTCATCTTCGTCAGTAGTACAAGAGAAAGCCAATAAGCTTACCCCCAACAACAGTAGAATCTTTCTATAAGGCATATTTTTCATTTTTAGATTTAGAGATGGGAAGGTCATTTTACCCCACAAAAGCAGGAAATCACCTTAGCCCTCCAAAATTTGAAATCGATTGTCATTCCTTTATGGATAAATAGTAGACCGCTAAACGCATAGGTGCAGGCCCTTCATCATCATATAATTTCACGCTATGTATCGAACTGTTGACATCTTCCGGCGCCAGGGCTAGCATCAGGCCATAATTGCTAAATTGTTCCGATGCCAATTGTAATTCGACAAAGTCTGTGACGTCTAATTCGTAGTAGGTATCCCTTCTAAATTCTTCGTCTTTTTGCAGTAATGCTAATCCAGAAGCCACTTGTACGACAGTATTATCTTCATCCACCCAATAGACGCTGAGCTGCGTCGGAAGCTGTGCCAATTCCTCTCCTGTATCCACTATCGGATAGAGCTGCAATAAAGCTCGGTTGACCAAAAAGTCTTTAGATTGCTCTAGTAGCCGCCGAATACTGGGAAATTCAAGGCGTGTGCTTAGGCCAATTCCTCCCTGAAGAAAGCTTTGGTGAGCTGAGTAAGTAGACAAGAGTTTTTCCTCCCCATCTTTGAGGCTATCTAGCGCTGAACTCCCTTCGAGTCGTTGGATTTGATTATAGTAGTTCCAGTCAGCCATGGAGAAGGTGTGATAAGACTGTTGGATGGGTAAGGTTCTTGTATCGCGGTAGTACAATCTTACTTCGGCATCTGCCGAAAAGCCGAGAAAAGCAGTGTTGAAAGTAGTGTCGGGATGTAAGGCGAGACCGGGAAAGTAATCCTGGAATTTTGCATTTTCCCGCACCTCATCGGCATCCTCCGCTGCCAACTGCAATAGCTCTTGTCCCCATTGATCCGGTAGCCGTAACTCTAGAGCTTGCCCGCGGAGGGGATGCGGGTAGAAAATTTGACGGGTGAAGGGTTCCCGCTCCTGGCTGTACTCATCAGTATTATAAAAATCAAAGTTATCTGCTTTAGGTGTCAGTTCTTCTGCCAATGGATATACATATATCCCCTGCGTTTTAGTAGTATCTCCAAAAAAGTAGTTGTCATAATTGAGTACTAAAGTAATCGAATCGAGCAGATCAAAGCGAGGATCCAATGCTTCCAAACTTTCGTCCAGCCCCAATTGCAGATAGGCTTTCGCACTTACCTTACCCAGTTGTGGGTCATCCCGATATCCTACTAACAGTCGGTTCAACTGGCCTGTGGGTAAGCTATCCGCTTGAATGGTATAGGATAATATCTTCATAGAATCTGCCAGGTGTACCTCAAATGACTCCTCCTCAAAGAAACTTGCACCTACTTCCGTTGGTGGATTGCATGCCCAGCAAAACAGCCCTAGAAACAAAACCGGATACGAAAACATTTGGCTCTTACTCATATCTACAGCAGGATTATCATGAGTCACAAAAATCTATGCTGCTCCAGCAAGAGAGAAATAAATTCAACTAACGAGTGGATTATATCAATGTACAAGCCTTATAAATCGAAAAGCCGAAAATCGTGGGTTGGTAGGTAAAATTAGATCACTGATGGATTATATTTAAACGTACGTTGATTGCTAAGAACAGCATACAACGCAGTGACAAGTCCCTCTCCTCCTTAGGGTTTAATGAGATCTCATTTTTGAGCTTTTCTATTACTTTTCAATCATTCATCACTTATGAGAACTACTCTTCTTTTCTACCTATTCCTCTTCCTAAGCGGTGGAATCTCACTTTGGGGACAAGGATCCGGCTCCATTTATTCAGCCTATGGATTGGGCGATTTGAATCCCCGGGCCAACGGACAGGTCCAAGGACTAGGAGGAGCGGGGATTGGCTTATCTTCTCCCTATTTCCTAAATCTAACTAACCCCGCCAGCTATTCTAGTCTATCTTCGCAGTTGAATATGTTCTTCGATTTCGGCCTGCAAGCCAACTATTTATCAATGACTAGTGAAGAGGCTGTAAATAGTCATAGAAGTGGAGGGCTCTCCCACATAAACCTCTGGCTTAGGTTCACTAAAGACTGGAGTAATACCATCGGCTTACAACCCTATAGCTCAATAGGCTATTCCATTCAATCTGGCCGGTATTCGGATATACTAGGCGAACCCTACCAGCTCATTTATCAAGGAGAGGGGGGAGTCACCCGATTATTTTGGGGACATTCCTATGCCCTATCGCCCTTCCTTAGCATCGGAGCGAACGCCAATTTCCTCTTCGGTTCTATCGATAAATCTCAGACCTTTAGTTCAAATAGTGTGATCAGTAACTTTGTACTCAGCGAGGAAACCTTTCTTCGCGCCTTCACTTATGACTTGGGACTACAGCTTCATCTGCCCCTAAGGCGTGATCTGCTGACCTTGGGTGCCACCTTTAGTCCGGCCGTTGATCTACCACATAATACCGACATTACCTTAGATGGCTTTAGTGGGGGGCTCTTTGCAGAAGATACCGACGAGCGTCAATACGGTGTGCCGATGGAGATTGGGGCTGGACTTTCCTGGAAGGCTTCTACTTTTTTAGTGACCGCTGATCTCTTGTACCAAGACTGGGAAGGGCTGGATAGCAATGAAGATATTCAATATGTCAATACCTGGACCACCGGGGGTGGACTGGAGTTTATCCCTTTCAAAAATGAACTACTGGATTATGAGCATTCTCTTTTGGTGAGAACTGGATTCCAGCTGAAGAATTCAAATTGGCGTATTAATGGGAATAATTTTACGGAATGGTCCTATACGCTCGGGCTCGGGATTCCCTTCAACAGATATACGCACCACATGAATATCAATTATACCTATCATCAGAGAGGAACCCTTGAAAATGATCTAATCCAAGAGGTAAAACATGAAATCTCGGTAAGTTTTACGTTACGAGATATTTGGTTTATGAAACGGAAAATTTTCTAGGAGACAGTCTTGTTTACTTGCACCGGTTCTGCCTGTCCTTTAACCAATACTTGATTTCCCTTAGGTAAAATAATGGAGAAGGTCGTTCCTTCGTTTTCCACTGATTTTTTGACGAAGATTTTTCCGGAGTGATACTCTTCTATAATCCGCTTAGCCAAAGATAAACCTAAGCCCCAGCCTCTTTTTTTCGTGGTAAAGCCTGGCTGGAATACCCGCTTAAATTTGCCGGCAGGAATCCCTTTCCCGGTGTCACTGATATCGATGTGAATATTTCCTTTTTCTTCGACTACGGAAGCACTAATTGTACCTCTACCTTCCATGGCATCTAAAGCATTGCGAAGTAGATTTTCGACTACCCAATCGAATAGGGGCGGATTAACCATGACGGTTGCACGACCAGCAGCAGGGTGTGGAAACTCAAAGGAAACGCGGCGGGGGGCACGTCGTACCATATAGGCTCGGCATTTCTCTAGCTCTTCGTAGATATCGATGGGTTGAAGTTTTGGTGTAGAGCCAATCTTCGAAAAACGGTCAGCGATAAGATTGAGGCGATTTACGTCATTGTTCAATTCTCCCATAATCTCCATCACTTCCTCATCTTTTTCTCGGATTAGTTTCAGGTGTTCCACCCAGGCGATGATCGCTGAAATGGGCGTACCCAGTTGGTGAGCAGTCTCTTTTGCCATTCCAACCCAAACACGATTCTGTTCCGCTCTGCGAGCAGAATTAAAGCTGATATAACCGAATAAAATGAAGCCAGAAATTAGTAAGAGCTGTATAACGGGGAAATAACGTAATTGGCGGAGTAGTTTTGATTCAAGAAAGTAGATATCTGCTCCAAAGCCCTTGATAGGTTCGAAGTCTGGCTTTCGTTGGAGGCGCTCTACCACTTTACCCAGGTATTCTTTGTCCTGGTCAAGCTCTGGTCCGAAATTAATGGCATCGGTGATATTCCCGCGTTCGTCGACTAGTATCACGGGGATAGTCGTATTGCTGGTCAATACCATCTGCTGCAAAGTATAATCGCAGTTGTCCAACTCCTCTTCATCACTGTACTTCATGATCTCATGAGACGTTTGCCAAAACACAGCTTGCTTTTCTTCCTGCTTAGAGAGTTGATTAGCTAAATACTGGGTATAGACCATAGAGGCGGCGATGATAAAGATACCTCCAATCGCCAGATAAATCTTCCACTTTGATGCCCGAGAATAGATGTCCATAAATCTTACTTTTTGGGTCCCAGTTAACGGTCCGCCATTTCCTGGAGCCAGGCTTCAGCTCTTGCCCTGGCATTGCTACGCACATTAAGATAAAAGAAATTCAGATCCACGATGTGATAGCGTTTAGTGCGAAAGAAAAAACTACCCGGAAATTTGGGCTTATTTACCCAGAGAACACCTTGTTCCACCTGGGCATCAACTAATTCCGGCAATATTTTCTCGAATTTCCGTAAAACTGCCCCCTGATTCAACGTCTTAGGTTGATAGGTATTGTCCAGTGACCAGGACAGCGGGTTGGTCACGGCTATTTGGTCGCCAACGACCTCCTTTGAAGGAAGATAGTCTTTGCGAAAGGTTCGCCAAGTACAAAAGCAGCCCGTACTAGTTGGCGTTTCACAAGCTTTAATCTCTTTGAAAAAATTCTTGGGCACTGGCATGCCTATCAAATAGGCCGCTACGAGCTTGTCCTGCAAGGTCTTACCATCAAAGAACTCCTTGATCAATGGGCCAGCGTGGGTGGTCCCCTGACTATGCGCTGCAATAATGATTGGTCGACCATTATTGTAATGCTCCATATAATATTGGAAGGCAGCTCTGATGTCCTGATAAGCTAAGGCAAAGGCCTTCCGAGCAGAGGCTGTATCCTGACTGAAATAAGCATTCAAGTGCGCTTGGCGATAGCGGGGAGCGAATACTCGCCCTGCCTCATTAAAGATACTGGCTTGATAGAGGATCGTACTGCCATCCGTCCTTTCGTTCAATTTGACATCCGTCAGCGCCCCATTCCACTGATCATGCCCTTTCTTGCCTGTATAGGTGGTTGGGTGTAAAAAGAAGATATCCACTTTCCCCTCCAAATCCGTTTGCTTACTCACGCCATCAGGGACGCGGTCAGCAGGATCGTCTTTTTCTGGATGCGCTGCCCAAAAAGTCAATTTGCTATAATCAGGTCCCGAACTAGGGGTTGCGGGGAAGACTCCCAGCGGTTTTACGGATGCACATGAGAGCATACAACAGGCTACTCCCAATAGCAGTAAAATCTTGCTCATTTGCCAATTATTCAAAACTGCGGCGGTGATTTCCCTTGATTCTTAAACAATTTTGTGTTCTTTAGTCAGTGCTTTGCCACCAAACTTAGATTCTCTAGTACAAGTGTTTCGAAGCAAAAGTTCGAGACAAGTCTTCTGGAAAATCACGCCAATTTACAGTATCAGTTTATTGTATATAAGGTATTTGCAATAAGGTACCGTTTTACCTACGATCCCTTGACAAGTAATGTTCCTTTAGCAGCTTGGAATACTCAAGTCAGACTTAGAAAAGCCGTTTTTCTACGAGATCTCATGACTAAAAGCAAACTTTGTTCAGGGAGGGTATACATAAAACCGTATCTATCTAATCTATATTGCCACTCGCAAAATATTAATTATTATGAAAAAACTAGTGATCTGCTTTACTCTACTCTTTTCAATGGTTCTTTTTCCTACACAAGTTGAGGCCCAGCAATCAGAAGATGAGAAAACGATTATCAAAGCGATTCAGCAGATGTTTAATGGTATGCGAGCCGGAGATAGTAGCATGATCAGTGCCGTTTTTGTGCAGGATGCCCGGATGGGAACTGCAGCTAAAAATCGCGAGGGGAAGGTGGTATTACGTGAAGGGTCTTTAAAGCGATTTCTGACGCAAATGGCCACTCCACATGATCAGGTATATGATGAGAAAATCTGGTCTTATGAAGTTCGAATTGACGGTCCATTGGCTTATGCTTGGACAGATTATACCTTCTATCTGGGAGAAAAGCCACTCCACTGCGGATACAATGTTTTTGAATTGGTGAAATTCGAAGAGGGCTGGAAGATTACCTCGATTGTAGATACCCGACGTAAGGAAAACTGCAAAACACCTGAATTGGGCTACATAGAACAGTAGGAAAATATTTTGGCCTGTACTAACTACTGCTTCTAGCCTCTTGGTGAGCTATCTTTTCCTCGAATCGGATCCTTGCGAAGTAAACGAGGTTTTTCAGCGTATCGAGCTGCCTTTTTTTCGGAGAACCCAAAGTTGGCTTCTGGTAGCAGCCTATTTAAGGTCCGCGAGACTAATTTGATGTACCGACCGGGGATGCTGACGCTAAATTCCTCTCCATCAATTAACTTGAAGTATAGCACGGAAGATCGAGAAAACTGCAGGCCAAAAGGCAATCGTTCTGTTTGTTGGCCATACACCCATACGATTCGTTCTGGCTCATGAGAAATCAATTGGATCAGTGGATGATCCTCAGCTACTTTAATTGCGGAGAAAGTATAAATATAACGCGCTGCTGTTACACACATGAACAAGCCGAGCAAGCCCGCTATTATACTGGTTTTATAGAAAAAGCTTAGCAACACCAATCCTACTAACAATAAGGCAGTGGCAGCAACCAATTGCCATCTCGTCTCCCTAATCAGTGCTTTCCGAAGCACGTCAAGACCAGGATGTTGTAGTAATTGTGTCCTTTTCAAAATAAAACGAAAAGTTTTAAAAACATTAAACAAATTGTTGACAATATGCCAGTTTTTCTTATTTTTGCTTACTGCCAAATAAGTTACTATAGAGATGATCCAGGTTGTGAATAGTGTGAGAAGGCTTAGTTAACTGGTCTTGAAATGGTATCCCCTAGCGTCTAGCTAAAGGCTTATATTCAAGCGTTAATTTAAGTGTTGCATAGTGGTAGAAAGCGGGATGCATTATTGCAATTCGCTATATGTATAACGAATTTTATGCCAAAACGTTTTGTGAATTGGCTATTTCCATAAAAATGAGAAAAAAAATGTAATTATGCCCTGTATTAGGGGCGTTAATTACTTAGCGTTCGCGACTTTTTTTAGGTAAGACAGGAAGTATAACATTCTCTTTGATTCAAATATTAGCTTAAAGCATCCCAACATTTCGACTAAAGATGGCACAAGTAAAGTATACAGAAGACAATATTCGTTCGCTGGACTGGAAGGAACACATCCGCCTAAGACCTGGTATGTATATCGGGAAATTAGGGGATGGCTCAGCAATGGATGATGGCATTTATATCTTATTGAAAGAGGTCCTTGACAACTCTATCGACGAATATGTGATGGGGTTCGGTAAGAATATAGACATCAACATTAAGGAGGGGCAGGTGGAGATTCGCGATTTCGGCCGGGGTATCCCCCTGGGTAAGGTCGTCGATTGTGTTTCCAAGATAAATACAGGTGGAAAGTACGACTCCAAGGCCTTCAAAAAATCAGTAGGTCTAAATGGTGTCGGTACCAAAGCTGTGAATGCACTTTCCAACTACTTCAAAGTGCAGGCCATCCGGGATGGAAAAACCAAAGTGGCAGAGTTCAAGCGCGGAGAATTGATCAAAGACCATCGCGTAGGCAAGTCCAAGGACCCCAATGGCACTAGCATCATCTTCCAACCCGATGATAGTGTCTTCAAGAAATATAAATTCCGCTCTGATTATGTAGAAAATCAGTTGTGGAATTATGCCTATCTAAATGCCGGACTCAAGCTCAATTTCAACGGCAAAACCTTCGTCTCCAAGAATGGACTATTGGACCTGTTGAGCCGGAAGACGAATAGCGAACAACTTCGCTACCCTATTATCCATCTGAAAGATGATGATATTGAGGTGGCTATGAGTCATGGCAACCACTATGGCGAGCAATACTATTCTTTTGTAAATGGTCAGAACACCACGCAAGGAGGTACACACCTAATGGCTTTTAAAGAAGCTGTTGTGGAGACTATTCAAAAGCACTTTGGAAAATTTGATCGTAAAGACATCTTGGCCTCCATCATTGCTGCCATTAGCTTGAAGGTAGAAGAACCTGTCTTTGAATCGCAAACCAAAACCAAACTCGGATCGACTAATATGGGGCCTGATGCCCCAACGGTTCGAACCCATGTGAAGAATACCTTTGGCGAAAAATTTTCCAATTACCTGCATCAGTTCCCAGATATTGCCAAGTACATTGAAAAAAGGATACAGCAGTCTGAAAGAGAACGCAAGGAGATCGCAGGTATCAAAAAACTAGCCAATCAAAGGGCCAAAAAAGCCAATCTACATAATAAGAAGCTTCGCGATTGCCGACTCCACTTCAATGATGGACCAAGAAAGACCCCAGAGGAAAGACGCTTAGCTACTACCATCTTTATTACCGAGGGAGATTCTGCTAGTGGCTCCATTACTAAAGCTAGGGATGTGCAGACCCAAGCGGTCTTTAGCCTTCGCGGTAAGCCACTCAATTGCTTTGGATTAACAAAGCGAGTAGTATATGAAAACGAGGAATTCAATTTGCTTCAGCATGCCCTGAATATAGAGGATGACTTGGATGATCTACGCTATAATCGGGTCGTGGTTGCGACGGATGCTGATGTGGATGGGATGCATATTCGGCTACTCTTGCTCACTTTCTTTTTGCAGTTCTTTCCCGACCTAGTACGGAATGGCCATCTATATATCCTGGAGACGCCATTATTCCGAGTAAGGGACAAAAGCAAAACATTCTATTGCTACAGCGAAGCTGAAAAACAAGCTGCTATTAACAAATTACGGGGAAAACCTGAGATTACCCGCTTTAAGGGCTTGGGGGAGATTTCGCCGAATGAGTTTGGCGACTTTATCGGAGACGATATTCGTTTAGAACCGGTAATCTTAAATGAGGAGGCTGATATCGATGATATTCTCTCCTATTTTATGGGTAAAAACACACCACAAAGACAAGATTTCATTATCGATAATCTCAGATTTGAAATTGACGAAATTGAAGAGGCGGCGGAAGAATCAGAGACTGAGGAAGCACCGGCTCAAGTAGAAACCTTGGCAGAGGCCAGCTAAATTCAGTCAGTCTACATTCTGAGTTTGTAGGCAAAGGCACCTTTCGACTGCCTTTGCCTACAAACACAATAAGCTTTTCCTAGCGGATCAACCGCCTTCAATTCCACCCTCTATTTCTCTTCTCAACTTTGCTTCTGCTGTGCACTCCACTCCTCGTAAGCTGCTTGTAGATCCAATTCATCCCCCATTTTCTGCTGTAGCTGTTGTAGGTCTTTAAACAAAGTTTGCACTTTATCTTTCTGAGCGGCATCCTCCGCCAAATCATTCATTTCCAAGGGATCTTCTTTCATATTGAACAACAGTACCTTAGGAACATTAGGATAAACCACAAGTTTATAGCCGTCTTTTCGGATCATCCGTTGGTAGTTGACATAGGCGCCATATATTTCAGCATAGTGTGTAGATTGATCTTCCCCTTTGGCTAAGCCCAAAAAGCTTTTAAAATCAACATAATCAGGTTGTTCTATGCTTGCCATTTCTAGACTAGTAGCCATAATATCTTGCAGGTACAAATCTTGATCGATACGCTGTCCCGCCGGTATTCCAGGTCCGGCTACCATCAACGGTACTCGAACACTATGGTCAAATAAGCTTTGCTTTCCAATTAGACCATGATGTCCTACGGACAGGCCATGATCTGCAGAAAAGAAAATATAGGTATTGTCCATCTTCCCTGAAGCCTCCAGCGCATCGAGGATCAGTCCGATTTGTTCATCGAGGTGAGTGATAATGGCATAGTACTCCTGTCGATGCACCTTGACCGCATATTCTGTACGGGGGAACGGGGCTAGTGCTTCGTCTCTCAATCCAGGTGAGTTGCCGATTTGGTCGGACCAAGGATAGCGCGGCAGAAAATTCTCTGGTACACTCACTTTGTCCAGAGGGTATTGATCAACAAAAGACTTGGGAGCTTGACGAGGATCATGAGGGGCATTGAAGGCTAGATACATAAAGAAGGGGTCTTCTTTTTGACTAGCTTGCTCAATATAACCTAAGGCATCGTCTTTCAGCACCTCACTCCAGTGTTTTCCTCCTTTCCAAAATCCCTGAAAACTGGTGTCATAGGGAGACCAGCTATTATCGTTTTCGTCATTAGGCCGATGGTATCCCACGGGCATAATCTCTTTCAGGTTGAGATCAGGTGAATTATTTTCCCGCAGCAGTTTGCGAGCCTCTGGATCCATTGTTCCCCAGGTGTCTTTTGGCATTCCAGGTCGAATATGCTTAGCCACATCAAAGACAAAATCAGCGGGAGCTGCCACGTGCCACTTCCCTGACATGTAGGTATCATAGCCATTCCGCTCCATGATGCGCCCCCAGGTATGGGTTAAGGCCGTAGAGTCCTGATCACGCCAGGATTGAGCCATACGTTGAGCGGACCAGATGTACTGTCCAGAAATCATCATAGATCTAGAGGCGACACATATGGCACCGTTCCATCCTCCCATATTGTAGGTATGGGTAAAGGTGGTACCCGTTTTGGCAAGCCGATCTATGTTGGGCGTATGTACTTCTTCATTCCCTAGCGCTCGTATGGCCTGGTAAGAAAGGTCATCGGCAAAAAGGAATACGATATTGGGAGGTTGTGTAGTGTCCTCCGCCGGAGTGTCAGTACAGCTTCCTACCAGGAATGTCATACTGAGTAACAATAGAAAATTTTTCATGAATGTAAATTTCAGTTTATAGCTGAAGAGACTCGATCAATTGGCCAGGCTACCTGCTCATTGTTTTCTCGATGAACGGGCATTTGAGCATCTACCGCTTTCAAATAGTTGCTCAATTCCAGCGCCAATGCTGCTAGTTTACTCTTTTCGATGGCTGCCAAATTCTGGCTTTCGCCGATATCCTCTTTAATATTAAATAACTCGAAGTTTTCTTTGTCATGATAGTAGATCAGTTTCCAGTCGCCTTGCCGCACCGCGCTGAACGCCCCAATTCCAGGACCAGTAGGTCCCCACTCATTCGGATAATGCCAGTACAAGGGGCGACTCTGATCTCTAGGTTCCGGATTTTTAATCAAATCGACAAAACTTCTGCCATCAATTACCTGCGGGGTTTGATAGTTTTTAACTCCCGCCATCTCCAATAGGGTGGGATAAAAATCTTCTATGATTAAGTAATTGTCATTGACGGACTGTGCCGGAGTCACCCCAGGCCATTTAACCAGCATGGGTTCGCGGATGCCTCCTTCATGTATAGATCCTTTTCCACTGGATAAGGGCTTATTATGTGTGTGGGCTTGTCCTCCGCGAGCCAAAGCGCTTAGTCCTCCATTATCAGACATGAATAGTATGATGGTATTATCTGCAATCGCCTTTTCCTCCAAAAAATCCATAAGGTCGCCCAAGCATTTGTCCATACTGGCCACCATAGATGCATATCTTGCTTCAATGGTATCCAGTCCCATGGCCAAATACGGCTCCACGAAACGAGGGTCTGCCATGATTGGCGTATGAACAGCATACAGTGCCATATATAAGAAAAAGGGTTGTCCTTCAGCTATGGGTTTTTCAAGGGCATGCACGGCTTCCCGTTTCAAGGCCTCCGTCAGATAAATGGAATCGCCATGGTATGTATCCAAACCAGGCACAGGCCAAGGAGTGTCCTTGAATCGCTCGGTATTCCCGAAGTTTTCAGTACCATAATAACTTTTGGGAGCACCAGCTGCATGCCCTGCAATATTCACATCAAACCCAACATTAAGGGGATCTTCGCCAGGAGTACCGATTGCGCCAAAGTGTGCCTTGCCCACATGTATGGTGTGGTATCCAGCTTCTTGTAGGATCATCGGGTAAGGCTTAGCGTAGGCGGCATATTGAACCGTAGAATCAGGACTTAGACCATTAACATTCCAATGTGGGAATCGGAGTTTGTTGTGTCCGGTCTCCATGGGTTGCAGTAAATCCTTATGTAAGGTCCAGTTGGTCACCCGATGCCTTGCAGCATTCATACCTGTCATCAAACTAACACGGGTAGGAGAACAAACTGGCGTAGCATAAGCCTGTGTAAATTTCATTCCCTGCTGTGCTAGACGTTCCATGTTCGGTGTCTGGTACAAGTGGTTGAAAGCCGTCTTCTCTCTCCAAAAGGGAACAGAAGTATCTTGCCAGCCCATATCATCGACAAAAAAGAGAAGAATATTTGGAGGAGTAGAAGAGGCTGCATCCTTCGTCTCACTGCATGAAAGCAGCAATAAGCCCAATAGCAAAAGGGAGAAAGGCTTAAACATTTAGTTGGTAATCATTTCGTTTAAGAGTATGTTTATCTAAACATATACCAACGAATTTAGGCAAATTCGCAGACTTTCAACAATGGAGCTACTGATGCTGTCTGTGATCTTAATCTGCGGATAGCCTTGTCTTGATCAATAACTGGTTTCATCCAATTGCACCTTTCCTCGGAAAGTCCAAAATACAAATGCCGTATAACTAAGCACCAAAGGAGCTCCAATCGCAGCAATCGTCAGCATGATACCCAAGGATTTTTCAGAGGCAGCAGCATTGTAAATGGTAAGATCAAAGGCTGGCCCCACCGTCGAAGGGATCAGAATGGGGTATAATTCAATAGCCACTAGAATCAGGGAAAAACTTACGGTTAAGGCTGAAAAGAAGAAAGCCATCCGATACTTTTCCTTATTAACCAAACGAGGAATATTAGCAATAGCTAAGAAGGTCAGTACAGGAAAGATAAATAAGCTGGGGAATTCCTTAAAACGATCGGACAAGGCCGGGATATACAGCAGTGTATACAAAGTAGTCAAAGAAAACATCAGGATAAAGAAGATAATCGAACGCCTCAAGAGCAGTCTTAGTTTTTCAAACAGACGCCCTTCCGTTTTCATCGTCAAATACAATGCGCCATGCATCATAAAGAGCGCTAAGGTTGTCACCCCAACGATCAAGGCGTAAGGATTAATGAATTCTAGCCAATTTCCAACAAATTCATAGTTCTCTCCAATGGCAAAACCCTGTAGTACATTTCCTAAGACCACCCCAAGCAGGATAGCCAACATGACGCTGGACACACTGTAAGTGATGTCCCAGGTTTTCCGCCACCAAGCCATCTCTTCCTTGCTTCGAAATTCAATCGATACTGCCCTAAAGATCAAGAAAGCGAGGAACAGCATGAAGGGGACGTACATACTGGAGAAAAGCGTGGCGTACAAGACGGGAAAGCCAGCAAACAGGGCACCGCCTCCAATTACCAACCAGACTTCGTTACCATCCCAAACTGGGCCAACAGCATTGAGGGCAATCCGTCTACTTTTTTCTTTTTTGAGAAATAAATGCCAGGCTCCCGCTCCCAAATCAAAGCCATCCAGAATGGCATAACCACTAAACACTCCACCAACCACCAGAAACCATAAGGTAGGATAATCTAAACCCAAAATTGTAGCCATAGAAATGGTATTTAAGTCTAATAAATCACTATTTCCGTTTCCAACTACTGGACATTTCTTCTTGCATCGGCCGGTGTTCAGTCAGTTTCGCATCTACTGTCGGCCCATGTTTGATTTTCTTATTCATCATGTAAAGGAACAGTGCCAATAGTAAGGTATAGATGATGAAAAATAAGATTAAAGAGAACAGTACCTGATTGGCCGTAACGGCCTTGGATAGGGCATCAGAAGTCCGTAACAAACCGTAAACCACCCAAGGCTGTCTCCCCATCTCCGCCGCAAACCACCCCGTCTGATTAGCCACTTGCGGCAGTATGACGGCCCACACGAAAACCCAAAGTAGCCAGGGTTTATCAAACAATTTGCCACGCCACCAAAGCCAGCCAGCATATAGCGACAAAGCAATCAAAATCATCCCAATCGCAATCATAATGTGGTAAAACTGGAATATGGCATTGACAGCTCCGGGCCGTTCATCCTCCGGAAAGGCGTTTAAACCTTTTACGGGCTCCTTGAAGTCACCATGCAATAGAAAGCTCAAACCTCCCGGAAGGCCAATCCCCGTAACTGTTTGTTTCTCCTTATTGACCCAGCCTATCGCGTACATATTTGCCGGTGCCAAAGTATCGAAGTGGCCTTCCATTGCTGCTAACTTGGCGGGCTGGTGCTGTGCCACGCCCTCTGCCGAGCTATGCCCAATGACCAATTGCGCCAAACTGGACACGATAGCAATACCTAAAGCGATTTTAAAGGCTCTTTTAGACAATTCTACATGTCGATTCTTTAGAATATAATAGGCATGAACACTCAACACCAGAAAAGCACCTGCCAAAAAAGAACCGACCCAAACGTGCAGCAATCGATCTACACTGGAAGGATTAAAAACCATAGCCCAGAAGTCCGTGATCTCCGCTCGAGCATTTAACCCCTCTCCTACAATGTGATAGCCAGTTGGCGTTTGCTGCCAGGAATTAGCTACAACAATCCACACCGCCGAAAACATAGACCCCAACCACACGCCAATGGTAGCAATGAAATGCACCCGAGGGCTTACCCGGTTCCAACCAAATAGAAGAATCCCAAGAAAACCACTTTCCAGCGCAAAAGCAAAAATCCCTTCAGCTGCCAGGGCACTACCAAAAATATCCCCCACGTAACGAGAATAAGTGGCCCAGTTGGTACCGAATTCAAACTCCATCACAATACCAGTAGCTACTCCGATACCAAAGGTAACCGCAAATATCCTCGTCCAGAATCTAGCCAATTGCTCATAGCCCTTATCCCCCGTTCGGAGGTAAGCGCCCTCTAAAAATACCATGACCAGTCCTAAACCAATACTCAAAGGTGGGTATATGTAGTGGAAGGCAATTGTAAAGGCAAATTGTAATCGTGCTAATATTTCGACGTCCATAAGCCTGTATTTTATAATGCTAGTTGAACTATCTTACCTAGTTGCCCGCCTTTTGCACTCACAAATGTCTTTGGCTACTCCGCTTCTCCAACTCACTAGCTATTGCTCTCCCAACTTCATCTAAGTGGCCACGTCCTCTAAATACTTTGTGCATCCACCATAAACCTACAAAATACAGCAGGAAAGACAATGGAAATAGCAAAACAAAAAGTAGGGCTAAAATTGGCCATTTTAACCAAAAAGTAAGCATGGCCAGCACTATCCAAATCGGAGAGGAGGCCACAATCTGCAACAGTATTTTTTGGAAGAAATAAAAGAAAGCGCTTTTCACCTCCCATTGGCCGCGCAGGCGAATCAATTCGGGGGTGCTAAAGAATTCCGGACCCGTATCCGATAGCAGGTTGAGTTCATCCTCCGCCTGTCTTTCGAATAATTCGAGAATGCCTTTTATACTTCGGTCCGGCATAGGCTTGTGTATTGTATTCTACTTGCTAAACAGCAAAGCCGCCATTAAGATGCTCGGAAAGTGTGAAATTAGTGTCATAAAAATCCCCACCTACATTCCGAGATTGAACTGATTTCCTAAGCTGCTGTATTAGCTGCTGCCTTAGGGTCATATTTGACATTGAAGTGAAGCCAAATAGAACGGGAAGCCCGAAATACATACACAAATATGATGGCACAAACCAGCAATAACAAAGCAAAAGAGGCAGCAGTACTCCAACCTAATACCCAATGAAAAATGGCGACGAATCCCAAACAAAACCAACCCATGAAAATATAGGAAATAAACATCGCTCCGTAATAAAACCCTGGTTCAGGCATGAAGTTTTGACCACAATGATCACATCTATCGCGCATATCAAAGGGCTTATCAAATGCGAAACTTCCGGTTTCAAATTGTGTGCCTGTGTGGCACTTTGGGCATTTCAACTGCAAGGCATTGGATGTTCTGCTCATGCTTTCAATTTTAGGTAACAATGATCAACTTTGCAAATGTATGAATATATGAACAAATATTCATACATTGCTTTTCTTATTAGATGCGCAAAGTCAAATTTCACATACTTTACACGAGTGATCTAACACTTTAGTGTAATATACAAGCTGACTCTCCGTAAAGTTGAGCCCATGCCTACAGAACCCGTATGAGAACCCGGGAAAGCCTGATTTTAGCCCAGCCAAATGCTACTATTTTTTTCAAAAATTATTTCCCCCTAGACCCCGGTCCGAATAAAAAATTCCTCTTTACAATTCGGACAGACCCTATTCCAGATCATGGCTCATCACCTTCTTTCTTTAAGGCTAAGTACATGTTTTCCTGCTCTGTGTTTATAGCAAGAACTTAGGCCACTAATTTTCCTAGACAAATCATCGTCCCTAGATGCATGCTTTCATGTGCATTATTGAACATAATGGCCTCTTCTATGCTGTCCAGGGTAATACCATAGCTAGTCGTATAGGATTTATACGTACCAAAATGCTGGTTCTGAAAATCGACCCGCGCGACATCAGCGGTGATTACCAGTTGCTGTAAAAGGAAGTCGATTTCAGCCTGCTCGATCCGTCCTTCTGGGCGAGACCCCTTGCGATAACGCTCGATGTATTCATTTTCAATCCGACAATTCACACCAGACAAACGATAGAGTAATAGTTGCTGCGTCACTATGATATGACCGAGGTTCCAGGCCAAATTGTTAGAAAGTCCTGCCGGAATGGTATTCAAAGCATCAAGGCTTAATCCAGCCACCTTATTGGCTACATTTTGCCTGGTAATCTTCTGTAGGTCGAATTGTTCCTTCATTAGTTATAGGTAGTTGAGTGGGTAATGGGAGCAAGTTAGGAAAGGGGAAGGGGAACGCCAAATGGAAGGCGGGAAGCTTTGTAGCAAAGTGTTTCGGGCCATGAGAATTATAGTGAGGGAAAAGCTTGAATTGTGTTGGTCAAGGAACGATATTGGGCAAGTAAAAATGAAAGTAGGTTGCTATTTGCACCCATGCAATCAAAAAAATCACCAGACATGAATAAACTAATCTTCTTAGTATTAGCCCTTTCTTCTTTCACAGCTGTCAGTAGTGTAGCGCAAACGGCAGAAGACTCTTCAGCGATCAAACAAGTGGCTTTGGACTACATAGAATCTCAGCATAATTTAAATCCGGAACAATTTGAACGAGCCGCACACCCTCGAATGGTAAAAAGAACATTTTGGGTCCATAAGAAAACACAAAAGGAATACCTGGGTGAGACGTTTAAAGACGCCATGGTTTTACTGGCTGAAACCTACAATCAAAACGGAGATAAGTTTCCCGACAACCCTACCAAGGAAGTGATCATCTTGGATATCTTCGACAAAACGGCTTCTGTTAAACTAATTGCAGATGATTGGATCGACTATATGCACATTGTCAAATTGGACGGTAAATGGCAAATTGTAAATGTCCTGTGGCAGTTTAAAGATGTGAGCAAGCATTAGCTACTTCGTAGGCTTATAGGCTTTAAGGATAAGATAGCGCGGAAGGTCTAGTCGACGATCAAACTCCTTTTCCTCGCTAAAATGCTGGCGCTCTGGCCGGCCTTCTCTTAGTTCCTGGACGATAAATCCACTTTGACTAAGGATAGCAAAGTATTGTTCAATCGTCTTGTGGTACTTCGTGACTGCCGAGCCCATCCATTGGTGCCTCCTAGGGCCTTCCCTAAAATAGGCACCAACCTGCCAGCCTGCCTTCTTACTCCCTGCTTTGGCCTTGTCCATCAAAGCTGTCATTACCGGGTGTTCTACAGAGAAGATAAAGGTGCCATGGGGGCATAGGCTCTCATAAATCTGTTTAAAAATAGGCGCAAGATCCTCCACATAGTGAAATACCAACCGAGAGATGACCAAGTCGTAGCGGCCACTCTCCAAAGACATGGATTCCGCTTGCCCGATTTGGAATTGAGCAAGCGGGTTAGCAAGCTGCTGTTGTGCACGCTCAATCATTTTGCGAGAAGGATCAATACCATGGTAAGACGCAATGCGCTGAGCGAACAGATACTGCGCCATTTCTCCATATCCGCACCCAATGTCCAGCACCTCTTTTC
>JAHQWA010000294.1 GCA_019634045.1 Saprospiraceae bacterium | reverse complement strand
GCCATTGTATATCAAAAAGGGATAGCCGAGGCTCTCAAATACCAAGCAGTTGGGTACACCGTGCAGAAAAACTTCCGCAAGGCGCTGTACACTAACGAAGCCTCACTCTCTATTGCTCGCCAGCTTGATGATACGCTGCTCATCTCACAGACCCTGAATAATATTGGGATCAACTACGAACGACTTGGGCTACCCAAGGAGGCGATTTCCAATTATTTGGAGTCGTTAGATTACGCAAAAAACGTTGGGGATGACCGAATGCGGTGTTTTACTTACCGTAATGTTGGTTTTTTGTATGATAAATTAGGAACAGAAGAAAAGGCTGTAGAATATTTCAACAAAGGAGCAGAGGTGGCTAGGAATAGCGACCATCACATGATTAAGTATATTCCTTATCTCACTGCTGGAAACAACAACATAAGAAAAGGACAGTATCAGGAGGCTATTGAAAGCCTGAAAACCGCCTATCCGCTTTGCACGAATAATTATAGCCGAGCGGTAGTGTTGAATGAATTGGCTGGTGTATACAAAGCGCAGAAAAACTGGCCATTAGCCTTGGATCAACTCAAGCAAGCTATCGCCATCATTGAAAAATCGGGTAACCAGGATCATCTCGAAGAGGCACAACTATCCCTGGCGTCGATCTTGTTTCAGAAAGGAGATTATAGCCAATGTTTGAATCTTTTAGAACAGATACTGGCAAAAAAGGGAAAGGATAATAAGTATTCTTTCAATGACAAAACCCTTTATCAGTTGCTTGCTGAAACTCAGCAGCAGCTACAAGAGCATGAAAAAGCAGCCCGTGCTTATCAACAGTTGGCGGAGATTCAAGATAGTTTGTACGACGGAAACCGTTTGGACCTTATGTTTGCCCTGGAGGCTAAATACAAGATGAATGAAAAAGAGCAAGAGAATGCTTTTCTAAGGGCTCAACAAGAGCAGAGTGAGGCACTCTTGGCTCAGCGCAAAAAGTCTACATTATATGCTATACTATTAGCAGCACTCATCTCCATCCTTGCTTTGTTGATCTATCAAGCTTATAGAGTAAAACAAAGGTTTAATCAAAACTTACGACAACAAGTAAAAGAGCAGACACAAGCTCTCCAAAAGACAAATGACCACCTTAATGCTTCCAATATTGAATTGGAGCGTTTCGCCTATATCGCTTCTCATGATTTGAAAGAACCCCTTAGGAATATCGCCAGTTTTTCCAGCCTTATTGAGCGCAAATTAGATGACCCAGCCGAACGTACTCAGATAGGGGAGTACCTGGACTTTATCAAACAGAATGCCTATCAAATGAATCAATTGATTCGCGATGTATTGGAGTATTCCCGAGTTGAGAGTGGAAGGAAAGATCAACCAAAGGAAACCAATCTCGCCGAATTAATTGGACAGGTCAAACAATCCATTCTGACCGATATCAAAGAGAAGAATGTGAGGATTAATCTACCGGTAGAAGAAGTCAACTTCTCTGTCGTTCCGTCTCAACTCTTTTTGGTGTTCAAAAACTTGATCAGCAATGGCATCAAGTACAACAATAAGGAGGAGAAAATCATTGATGTTAGTTATCTTGATCAAGGCTCACATCATCAATTCTGTATAGGGGACAATGGTATCGGTATTGCTCCCCAATACCAGGAGCAGGTTTTTGAAATGTTCAAAAGATTGCATAGTAGGCAAGAGTATCAGGGAACTGGCCTGGGATTAGCAATCTGCAAAAAAATAATTACCAACTTAGGTGGAGATATTTGGTATGAAAGTACCGATGCTGGAAGTAACTTCTACTTCACGATTGCTAAGTAATAGGGCTGTAATGGTATTCAGTCAGAATTTGAAGAATCTAAAGGGAGGATTGGTAATCTTTCGTCCTATTTTTCTTGCATTTCTTCTACACCATCCCAACCTTCAGGCAGACCATATTGTAGGTAGTAATTGCATCGGTCGAGAATTACCTTTACCACCTCATCCTCCGTATTATCTTGATAAAGCTGATGGAACAAATTTGCGGCTTGCTCAATTTGTCTACTGCGCATCAGATGGACTGCCGAGGCGTAAGTAGCCTGATAGCCCAATTTTGGATCTTGATCAGACAATAACTCGAAAACGGAGATGACTTTAGATTTGCCTTTTACTTTTACGAAATCAAGGAAGCGATAATGGAAGTTGTGATGAATAGGTAAGTTAGAAATTGCATCCTCGGTTAGGATCGTATCCGCTTTATAAAACTTAGTGAGTCCTTCTACCCGTGAAGCTATATTGACTGCATCAGAGATAACGGTGGTTTGTAGCCGTTCTTTATTGCCAATGGTGCCAAGTATCAGTTGTCCGGTATGGATTCCCGTTCCAATTCTGATTGGAGCTCGGTTGTTCTTACTTAGCTGTTGATTAAATTGCCGAAGGGCTTCGTTGAATTCAAGGATGGTTTGCAGGGCTGATTCCGGACCATCTGGGAAAAGTGCCATCACCGAATCGCCGATAAATTTATCGATTACTCCGTGGTTGCGTTGAATGATGGGGACAATTTGATTGAGGTAATTATTAATGAAATCGAAGTTCTCTTGCGGACTGAGCGTTTCTGATAACTGGGTGAATTTCCTGATGTCCGTAAACATGATGGTCATCTCCCGCTGTACTTGATCTCCCAGATGTACCTCCTCGATGCTAGTCTTACCCAAATAGGTGATAAATTCTTGTGGAACAAATCGCTTGTTGGCTTCATTCACGTGCCGGAGCCTCTGGTTCGCCGAAGCCAGGGCCTGGGTTCTTTCCTCCACTTTTTCTTTAAAGAACTGTAACTGCGTTATGATTTCGTCTTTTAGAATAGAAAAGTTCTGGGTGAGCTTTCCAATTTCATCTTTGGTTCTAACCTTTGGATTCTCTTCCGCCAGCGTAAAGTTGCTGTCTACAAAACGAGTAATGTAGACCGTTAAGGCAGTCAAGGGTTTAGTGATTCTTTTGGAAATTAAATAGCTTAACCATATGCTTACCAATGGGAGAGCCACAGCTAGCCCAATGAAAATGGCATTAAGACGTGCAAATAAAGTTTGCTTCCGTTTTCTTGCCTTTTGAACCAACTGGCTGAAACCTGACTCTACCTGGGCAATCCTTTGATCCAATTCTAGCTTTAGGACTGTATTATTCTTGATTCCGATCTTTTGGTCAAGATTTACCAGTTGATTGAATTTTTCCTGGTATCCATTTAGGTGAATTTGAATGTCCTGCAGCCTTGCTGAATTTATATTGTTACTTCTGTTTAGTTGTTTCCTGATTTGCTCTACCCGTGCATTTAGCTGCTGTACATATTTCGTTTCGTTTCTGATGATGTAATCTTTCTCATGTCGCCTCAGGGTGAGGATATCGGCTTTAGGGATTTCTGTAATGTCTTCGAGCCAATGCACATCTGCCCGCATTTGGCCTTCCAGCATATAATCTTTGAATCCTCGTTGTTTTACCATTTCAACGATGCGAGCAAAGACCGAATCGATTTGTTTGACCGATGACTCAAGCTGCTGAAGTTCTTCACCTATTTCATGAGTACGTTGCCCGATGGATTTTCTGGCAGCCTCCAATAAATTCAAGGTACTATCGGTAAGAATTTGATCCTTTTCTAGGAAAACACTTTCTCCCAACTCAAAGAAATCTCCATTTTTTGTGTCGTAGCTGAAGAAATCCTTTTGAGCGACCACTTTCCCCAATAATGACAGATAGGAGGCTTCGATAAGATTATTGGTCCGTACGATGTTTTCTCTCTGCTGGAGATACGTTATAGAAAGGACGATGATGACCAAGCTGGAACTGATAAAAATCAGGAACCAAAACAAGAGCCTTTTCCTAAAAGTCAAAAACATCTAGATGACCTTTGATTGAGCAGGAAAGGTACGGTTTTGAGTATGAAAGCTAGGGTTTGGGAAATTAAGTTAGCTTTAATTATTGGCGCCTATACACGCCCAGCATGCACGCCCTTTGGCTTTAGTCATACCCTGATCCAAGTAATTCTTAAATTATTTTTAGTAGAGTGGAAGGCTAACGACTTGCTTTTAATAGGTAAAACTGATTTTTCTGAAAAAAATCATCTTTTGCTACTTTGTGAATCCCCCTCGTAATTGGCCATGGACCACCACGAGTTAAGCCTAACTTGGTCATAGAGCTATGTTTTTTAAACTTTAAATAATCATCCATTAACGCCAATAATGAGGTGAATTACTAACTTTGAATACAGATAGTAAATGGCTCCTTGAGTGTGGTAACAAAAGACATGTATTAGCCAAAAGTTGGCACCCACTCCCATCGGACAAACCAGGCTTATCTGACTGAGCTTTATGAAACAAAGGCCTCACCATACCGACCTAGTGCAATTGGTTGCTAACCTTAGTAAGGGAGATGAAGCAGCGCTGGCTGAGCTTTATGAGTTGTATTTTGATCGTTTGTACGCCTTTGCTACTGCTTTTTTCGGGACTTCTTTGGATGCGAAAGATGTAGTACAAGAAACCTTCATCAAGGTTTGGGAAAGACGAGCTAGATTGAAAGCAACGGGATCCATAGAGCCTTTCTTACTAGCAATCGTGAAGAACACCGCTATTGACTTGACCAGAAAGAAGTTGAGAGAGTCTCTGAATAGAGATAGCTTGAAAATGGACAGCAGCTATCGGCATGAATCTTCGGGGGAGGAAATTGTGATCGTTAAGGAATTAGAGAATAAGATTGAGCGCGCAATCGACCAACTTCCTCCAAAAACTAAAACAGTTTTTAGCTTGAAGAAAAAGGAAGGAATGAGTAATTCAGAAATCGCTACCAAACTTAATCTCTCCAAAAAGACGGTCGAAAACCATATCAATATCGCCCTTTCTCGCCTACGGCAACTTCTTCCAGGGGAATAAACCTGAACACACCTAAAGCTTTTCCCCATTAAAATTCAAGCTTCTGAAAAGTTAACATATATTTTACCTACTTGGGCTGGGTGCAAAGGGGGGACAAGCTCGTATTAGTAGTGTAAAGATTAAAATAGTATGGATTTTCAGCACCTTTGGGAAAAGTTTAAGTCAGGACAAGCTAGCCAAGCAGAGATGAAGGAATTGGCTAGTTTCTTGGAAAAGCAAGAAGGTATCAGAGCCCTCGAAGCTGCTGTGGAAGAACAATGGGAAAAGATCCCGAAGGATGTTAAAGTGCCAGTTCATACCACTGAGAGAGATTCCATCTATCGAGGAATAGCAAAACAGAAAGGCAGGCAATTCGGTCTTCGCAAGCTTTCAGGGAGACGAAACCTCTGGCTCAGCGCAGCGGCAGCCGTCGTCTTGCTTATTGTTAGCACCTTGATCTACTCCATCTATCAGACCTCTACTGAACCAATCTGGGTTACAGTACGAACGACTCAAAATACACAGCAAGTCAAATTGCCAGATGGCTCGGTTGCTTGGATGAACAGGAACAGTGTTCTTTCCTATCAAAACCCTTTTTCCGATTCATTACGCTTATTGGAACTAGAAGGTGAGGGATACTTTGAAGTGGTTTCGGACAAGCGTCCTTTTATTGTAGAGTCAGAGGGCATACAAACGAAAGTTTTAGGTACGATCTTTAATGTCAATGCTTATCCCAATAATGATGCCGTTCAAGTTGCCTTGTTAGAAGGACGAGTGGTAGTAAATACTCCAACTATGGCCAAGGTAGATTTGGATCCCGGCGAATTGGTACGAGTAGATAAAAGGGATATGAGCCTCGAGAAGCAGGATTATGAAGGGGATCAGCATCATGTTTGGCTCAAGGGACTTATACACTTTGATGGGGCTAAGGTGGGAGAAGTTATGCGAACCCTAAAGAATTGGTATGATGTGCAGTTCGAGATTGAAAATGAACACCTAAGTGAAAGTGAATTGGTCTATCGTTTTGACACGAATCGATTTACACTTGACGAGGTGGTACAACACATAAATACAGTATCTGATTATACGATTACTAAATCGGCGAATAACCTTTACATAGTTAAACACAAGTGAGGGGAAGCTAATCCTTTGAATTAGCTAGTGTTTTTTAAGCAAATACTTTTATCAACTGTAGATCACCGAAGCACTAGGTGCCAGTAATTCGGGCTCAACGGGTATGGATAAAGGGTCGATATTTATTGCTCAAACTTGTGGTTCTCACGTATCAGAATTGCGAGAAAAGTGTTGCTGATGTCGAAAGTTTTTTTTCTCATGGTTTCCATACAAATCGCGCTTGCCATTCTCTTGCTGCCAGCGTCTGCATTTGCTCAAACATTGGAGCAGGTGACTGTGATGAATGATTGGAGTAACATCCGATTGGAAAAGGCTTTTCTGGACGTACAGCGGCAGACTGGGTACTTCTTCACTTTTGACCGCAAGCAAATCAATAATATTCTGATTACCGCGCCCAGAGAGGCCTTGCCGTTGGCTGACCTCTTGAAGTTTATTTCTGGTAAAACGGGCTTAAAATTTACCATTACGAAAAAGCTAGTTCTTGTGGGGTATGAGCGAGAGCTACAAGAAAATAGTGCTAATCCGGAGAAAGAACTGAAATTGATCGTACCACCCGTACAAACCTTAGCAGAAGAAAGTGCAAAACTTCGTTCTAATGTAATCTATCGAATTAACCCGAATGAGGAGCAAGGCCCCGTGCTTAGTGGGGTAGTAAGGAGTGAAAATGGGCAGACCTTGGTGGGGGCGAGTGTCATCATTAAGGAGAGTGGGCAAGGTACCGTTACGGATATCGGCGGGAAATTTTCCATCGCCGCCCCTCCACAAGAGGTTTTTTCTATGGTAATTTCTTATATCGGATATGAGACGATCGAGATGCCAGGAGATGTCAAGGATATGGTGTCGATTATTTTAAAGGAATCATCAACTTCGCTTGAGGAGATCGTAGTCATTGGCTACGGGAAACAAAACAAAGTCAAGGTAAATGGCGCCACGACCAATGTGGCAGGGAAAGCCTTAAATCGGTATTCCGCTTCAGGTTTCGATCATCAGTTGATCGGTTGGTTGTCTGGGGTGCAGGTGAATCAAGTGAATGGGCAACCAGGGTCAGAGGCACAGATATTGGTCCGGGGTTTGGGGACGCTCACAGCCGGGTCCAATCCGCTTATTGTTGTGGATGGCGTCCCCTTGGCGGAGGGTAGTTCTTTGAATTCGATTAGTCCCAATGATATAGAGCGTATTGATGTTTTAAAGGACGCTGCTTCTGCGGCAATCTATGGCTCCCGGGCAGGTAATGGTGTAATCCTGATCACCACTAAATCTGGACAAGCAGGGAAAACAAAGATTGCGTTCGATTTTAGTTCAGGCGTCCAGGTACGGGCTGATCCTGTGGAACTGGCGGATGCTTATTCTGCTGCACAGTTTTTCACCGAGGCACGAGATTGGGGCTATGTGTCTAGAGATCCGGTAAACCGTAAAGTTACTGATGATGAAGCTACCCGCATCGCAAATGGAGCGAATAAGCGTGAATTGCGCCTAGATTATCTACAGCCTTATTTGGAAGGGCAAGCTGGATTGACCAACACGGACTGGTTAGACGTCATATTTAGGACAGCTAAAATGACCAATGCGCATATGTCGATTTCCGGAGGTAGTAAAAGTGGCAACTATTATGTTTCTGCTAATTACTTTCACCAGGAAGGCTTGGCATTAGGCACCGATTTTAAGCGGATGAGTGGAACGATCAAGGTGAATAGCAAGATGGGGAAGCGTTTTGATTTTGGTCTGACTTTGCTTCCTTCTTATTCTCGACAGGATTATACCAACTTAGGGGATTGGCACTCTGATCCTATCGCTGCTAGCATGATTTACTATCCCTTCTTTGATGCTTATCATCCAGATGGTAGCATCGCCCTAAGCCAAGGACAAATACTGAATACTCCAGCTGATGGGTCGCTGCAGGAAAACCCACTTGCCTATACCCAGATCAAAGATGATCGCTTTCGATTTAGAATGTTTGGAAGTGCTTCATTAAGCTATGAAGTGCTAAGAGGCTTGGATATTAAAATGGTACTGGGGCAAGATTATCGGAATTACTTCTACGATTTCTTTAAGCCATCTACGCTGGGTGAGTATCGAGCGATTGCTCCAGTTCCTGCTAAGGCAAGCGAAACCAATGGCCGAAACCTGAGCTATTTATCTGAAAACACGATCAACTACAATCGGATATTTGGCGCACATGAGTTAGATGTATTAGTTGGATATACTTATCAGCGAGAGGATGGCAATGAGTCAATGATTACAGGAACGAACATACAGGATGATTTGCTAGATAATGTTTCGGGTGCTAGTTCACATGCTTTAGAAGCGGATCGCTATACGTGGGTCCAGGTTTCCTACCTAGGTCGATTGCAATACTTTTTTAAGGATAGATATCAATTTACTGGCGCTATTCGTCGCGATGGTTCTTCTCGCTTTGGGAATGATTCTAAGTGGGGAGTCTTCCCTTCACTCTCCGCCGGTTGGATCTTGAGTGATGAGCCCAATTTCCCAGAGTCCAAGTGGTTTACCTACCTCAAGTTCCGAGTAAGTTGGGGGGTGACGGGAAACAATCAGATCGGTTCCTACAGTTCAAAGGCTTTGCTCAGCAATTCCAATTATATCTACGGAGGCGGGTTGGGGCCGGGTTTCTCCACTTCTACTTCTCCCAACAATAGTCTCTCCTGGGAGACGAATGCCTCCTTCAACTTGGGGCTTGATTTCGGGCTTTGGGACGCCCTTAGTGTTTCGACCAATTACTATCGATCCGTAACCTCAGATCTGTTGTTGAGTGTACCCGTCCCGCAGCAATCTGGCTTCAGCTCTTCCTTGCAGAATATTGGTGAGGTAGAAAACCAAGGCTTCGAACTAGAATTGTCTGCCACCAATGTCCTATCGGGTGATGTAAACTGGACTTGGGGGGCAAATCTCACTACCAACAAAAACAAAGTGCTTGCACTAGCGGAGGGTCAGGAAGAGATTCGAGCCGGGCGTGATGGAGCATGGCGAACAAGCGTCGGAGGGGCTATTGCTGAAATCACGGCTTATAATATCATCGGCATTTATAAAACGCAAGAAGAGGTTGAAAGCTCTGCTCATCTTAGCGGAACTTTGATTGGAGATTACATCGTAGAAGACGTGAATGGAGATGGTCTGATTGATGATGACGACAAGGTGGCCTTAGGCACCTTCGCTCCAGAATTCACCTTTGGCTTTAATTCTACTTGGGAATGGAAAAACTTTGATGTAGCCTTGGCTATCAATGGGGTGCATGGCAGATCGGCTTATTTCTATGATGAAGCCGTGATCACAGGGGTAGGAGAGGGCTTTGGGGTGCCAAGTAAATATTATATGGACAACCGCTATCACCCTGAAAACAACCCAGATGGTTTCTTGGGCCGGCCAAACCTAGGGAATTTCTCCGCGGCACGACGGAACACTCGAATTTCCAGCATATACATACAAGACGCAGATTATGTAAGGATTCGGTATGTGCAAATCGGATATACTTTTCCTTACAAATGGCTAGCGAATATGGGGGTAACAAGTCTGCGACTCTACGCTACCGCCAATAATTTATTGACGATCACGGATTATCGTGGATATAACCCAGATTCATCAGAATATCGGCGAAATACGGATGTATTAAGAGCTGGCTATGCTCAGGATAATTACCCCATGGCTAGATCCTTTTTGGTCGGTGTAGATGTAAAATTCTGAATGATCTAATGCCAAGTAATATGGTTTCAAAAATGGTACAAAAGGGTCTGCTAAGCTTGCTGCTACTGGCAATGTGTTGGGCTTGTGAAGATGACTTATTTCAAAATCCAATCACAGACAAAGCAGTGGACAGCTTTTTTTCCAACGAAGGGGAAATAGAATCTGCCGTAAATGGTGCCTATGATGCCTTGCAACAAACGGGATTATACAATCTCTATTTACCCGCCATTGGTGAAATTCCCTCCGACAATACCTTCGATGAAGTTCCTGCCAATGATGGAGGGCGATACGGCGAATTAGATGAATTTAAGGTTATTACTTCAAATGACGTCATCACGGACATCTGGCGAGATGCTTACCGCGGCATTCAGCGTACGAACGTCATCTTGAACAGGATTGGAGATATCGACTTTGCTAGTGAACAAACCAAAGCAGCCCGTATGGGGGAGATGCGATTCCTCCGCGCGCTATTGTACTTCAATTTGGTTCGAATTTATGGAGATGTGCCTTTGGTAACGGAAGAGACCGTAGATCCTACGACCTATTTTGGCCAGGGCCGTACTCCGGTTGAAGAGGTATACCGCCAAATAATACAGGACCTCGAGGAAGCGGTGATGTTGCTCCCCCCTTTACCAGATCGACCAGGGCGCGTCATCAAAACCGCTGGAGAAACGCTCCTAGCAAAAGTCTTGATGACTCGGGGAGATTTCTTTGGCGCTAAGGAACAGTTGGACCAGGTGGTTGGCGCCGGAATTCACCACCTCCAAGTTCACCCCGCCGACATTTTTGAGCTGGAAAATGAACTAAACGCGGAAATCATCTTTGCGGTGCAATTTGCCTCTGGCATCAATGGTAATAGCGAAGGAAGTGATGCTTTTGTGCAATTCTCCCCCTCCGGGACCGTCAATGGTGCGAAAGGACACAACTTACCCAATAGAGATTTTATACAACTTTATGAGGAGCAAGACCTACGCAAGGAAGCCTTTGTAGGCGTGACGGACAAAGGAACACCTTTTTGCAGGAAGTATAAGCGCCCTACTACAGAGCCCAACGATGGCGAAAGTGATTGGGTGGTTCTGCGCTATGCGGATGTGTTGTTGCTCTTAGCGGAATGCGAGAATGAATTGGGCGACCTCGCCTTGGCGGCTAAGTATTTGAATGAAGTGAGAGAAAGGGCTGGTGTTTCGCCAAGTACTGCCTCTGGTAAGGATGAACTGGAAGAAGCTATCGAATTGGAGAGGCGCTTAGAGCTAATCGGAGAGGGGCACCGCTGGTTTGATTTATTGCGAACGGGTAAAGCTATTTCAACCATGAATAATTGGTTTGCTATCAATACGAACTTGGGCATCACAGTCGAAGAAACGGATTTACTGATGCCAATACCACAAAATCAAATTGATACAGATCCTAGCCTGGTACAGAACCCAGGGTACTAGAATAGAAGAGGACCAACTACACCGAGAGAGAATGAAAAAACGAAATATTATTAATCAGAAATAAAGCCTGGAAAACTTCTTTAACCCTGGCTTGGGTTCGAAAGAATTAAGATTTGAAATTAAAAAAGCCGGAAATATCCTGCAAGATAGCTTCCCGGCCACTATTAATCATTTATAAAACACGTAAATTTATGAAACTTTTTGTATCCAATCAAAGAGTTGCCTTGACGTATTTATGCTTGTTCGTAGCTTTCTTTATGAGTGCTACCCAAGCCTTCGCACAAAGGACCGTTTCTGGTTCTGTTACCGATGCAACTGCTAATACGCCCTTAGTCGGGGTAAGTATTGTAGCGAAGGGATCTTCTAATGGTACCATTACCGATGTTGATGGTAATTTCCAACTAGAAGTTCCGGAAGAAACCTCCACCATCACTTTCTCCTACATCGGGTATCAAACCGTAGACTTCGCCTACAATGGTCAAACGGCTATTGAAGTAGTATTGACCGAAGATATTGAGACCTTAGGGGAGGTCATCGTGATCGGATATGGTACTGGGACTAAGGAAAAATTCAATGGTGCCGTATCTAAGATTGAAAATGACAAGTTGAACACCTACGCGGCAGCCAACTTCGATCAGGCCATCGCTGGTACGATTGCTGGGGTTCAGATTTCTGGAAACAACAAGAATCCTGGAGAAAATTCAGTCATCCAAATTCGGGGACTAAGTACCCTTACCGCAGGTACCAATCCACTGATCGTGGTGGATGGTAATCCATTGACGGAAGGCTCTTCTCTAAGTGCAGTAAATACGCAGGATATTGAGTCGATCAATATCTTGAAGGATGCAGCATCGGCCGCTATCTACGGTTCACGTGCCTCTAATGGGGTGATCTTGATCACCACTAAAAAAGGCCAAGAAGGTAGATTACAGGTCACATATGACGGCTACGTAGGTTACCAAGAGCGAATCGATAAGTTTGAATTGGCTGATGCTTACGGAACAGCTAAATTTGATTACGATGCGAGAAATTTCGGTTACCTCTCTGGCGGCCCAGGTAGAACCATCAATGACGATAATGCTACGAGAGATGCTAACGGAGGCGGTAAACGTTCTCGAATTCAACCCTTCCTACAGTCTTATTTGAATGGTACACCAGGTTTGACCAATACAAATTGGGAAGATGCAGTACTTAGTAATGCACCTCAGCAAAACCACTATCTAAATATGAGCGGAGGTACCGGTAAAACAGATTACTCGGTCTCTTTCGGCTATTTTGACGCGGATAATATTGTAGTGGATTCTGATTACAAGCGGTATACCAATAACTTCCAGTTGAACTCAAATCTCAATGAGCGAATCCGCTTTGGTATTTCCTCTAATATTGCCTTCTCAGAAGCCAACCCTACTGGTTATCGCGGATGGTCTGACTTCAATTTGGGAGCGCAACCGGATCCAGCGTTAGCTATTATCCTAATGCACCCTTATTACCCGATCTACAATCAAGATGGAACCTTAGCGGTGGCGGATCAAATTCAAGACAATAACGACAATTGGGATGGTCCAATCTCTGGAAATGCAGTGGCTACGGCTGCACTGACGGATTACACTGAGAATATCTTTAGATTTTTTGGAAATACCTTCTTAGAAATTGAGCCAATAGAAGGGTTGAAGTTCAAGACTTCGTTCGGCGGTGACTATAGTACGGGTACGGAAGAGTTTTTTGCACCATCGATTCTGGGCAATTACCGAACACCTGTGGCCAACTCTAGAACGATGGGCTTCAAGAGTGACACCAGGCGCGAAAACTTCATTACCGAGAATCTTTTGTCATACGACAAAACTTTTGCCCAGCACACCTTCAATGTATTGGTAGGCTACTCCTATCAACAAGAGTTTTTCAATCGTACACGCTTGGAAAGCCAAGACTTTACCGATGACAACTTAAGAGATATCGCAGGGGCCACTAACCCAACTGCAACGAACGCTAGTAGCAAATGGACCTTGGAATCTTTGTTTACTCGTTTGCAGTATGATTATGCAAGCAAGTATTTTGTTTCGGCTTCTTTCCGTCGTGATGGCTCTTCTCGCTTTGGTGCTAATACCAAGTATGGAGATTTTGCTTCCGTTTCTGCTGGATGGACGATCAGCCAGGAAGACTTTTTCCCAAAAGATGGACTCGTGAGCTTTGCCAAAGTAAGATTCAGCTGGGGACAGACCGGTAACAACCAAATCGGAAACTTTGCCTCTATCGCTTTGATTGGACAGGATAATTATACCATTGACGGTGGTTTGGTAGCCGGTTCTTTCACCAGCACCTCTCCAAACGCTGACCTTTCTTGGGAAACCAATACTTCTTCTAACTTCGGTTTGGATTTAGGTTTCTTGGACAATAAGATCCTTTTGACGGCGGAGTACTACACTTCAAACACCACTGATCTTTTGCTGAACGTGCCTGTGCCACAACAGTCTGGTTTTTCTCAATCTTTGCAAAACATCGGAGAACTCGACAACAATGGGTTTGAATTGGAAATTAGAGGTAATCACTTTCGATTGGGCGATGTTGCAGTTGGTTTCAATGCCAACATTTTCACGACACAGAATGAGGTTGTAGCATTGGGTAATGATCAAACACAGATCATCTCCAGCAACGGTGGAATGGGTTTCATCACTCGAGTAGGTGAACCGATTGCTCAGTTCTATGCCTATGATATTCTGGATGTTTATCGTTCACAAGGGCAAATTGAGAACGATCCTGTTACTCCACTACCCGGTACTGAGGTAGGGGACTATGTAGTGCGCGATGCCAATGGAGATGGACGAATCACGCCTGATGACCGTGCTTTCCTTGGAGATTATAACCCAGATTTCACCTACGGATTTGGCTTCAACGCTGCTTACAAAGGATTGGATTTGAATCTTCAGTTCACAGGTGTTTCAGGAAGAAAAGCAGCTGATCGTATGGTGTATTACACTGATAGTGGAGAGGGTTTCTTCGTTCCATCTCAATACTATGTAGATAACTACTTCACCGACGACAATCCTAACGGCTTCTTTAGAAGACCTGACTTCTCTAGTTTTTCTTCAGCTGGACGTTTAACCAGAGCCTCTAGCCTTTCTGTCCTTGATGCCGACTATTTCAGATTAAGAAGCTTACAAGTTGGTTATACCTTTTCAAAAGGACTAACAGAAAGCGTAGGCATTCAAAGTCTGAGATTGTATATCACCGGTAACAACATTTTCAATAGCACAGATTTCAGAGGATATAACCCTGATGGAATTGATTCTAGGAGTAACACCACACAAACGCTAACTAGAGGCTGGATTCAAACCACGAATCCACTGACTCGTTTCTTGGCATTTGGTGTCAATGTTAAGTTCTAAACCAATCATTTCTCTGTTAACAACAAATTCGATTACAATGAATCGCAAGACATATATTTTATTCACGGCCATCTTGTCTTTGGCCTTCTTTTCCTGTGAAGATGAACTCGACTTGGCACCCATCACCGAAAAAGCAGCTAACAGCTTCTATTCCAGCGAACAAGAAGTGGAAAGTGCTGTTGCAGGTGTCTACGCTCAATTGCAGAATGGTGGATTGTACGGATTGGACTTGATCGGAGTCGGTGAGATTTCTGGAGAAGATTCCTTCGAAGAAATTGCCGCGAATGATGGAGGTCGCTTCGGCCAGCTAGATGATTTCTCCACTAACGCCGGTAATGATTTGGTAGGAGATATCTGGAGAGAGTCTTACGAAGGTATTCAGAGAGTCAATGTGGTATTGAATAGAATTACCGATATCGAGTATGACGACCCTTCCTTCAAATCTACTAGAATCGGTGAGATGAAATTCATTAGAGGTTTGCTGTACTATAACTTGGTACGCTTGTACGGAGACGTTCCTTTAGTTTTAGAAGAAACAGAAAATCCGTCTGATTTCTTTGGACAAGGTCGCACAGCTGCTGCCCAAGTGTACGGGCAAATCGAAACCGATCTTAGCGAGGCCATCGCTAGCCTTCCTACTGGCAAGGAGTCAGGTCGGCCAGCTAAAGGTGCCGCACAAGCCCTTTTAGCGGACGTGCAAATGACTCAGGGTAATTACAATGATGCAGTAGGCAATTTGGCTGCAGTGGTAAACTCCAATGAATATAGCTTGATGTCAAGTACAGCGGAGATATTTGGTGTAGCCAATGAAGGAAATCAGGAAATCGTTTTTGAAGTACAGTTCACTAGCGGTTTGGCTGGTAATACAGAGGGTAGCCCAGCTGCCTCTCAGTTCCGCCCTTCTGGAACGACGGCGAATGCCAAGGGACATAATTTGCCTTCTACGGAGTTTGTGAACTTGTACGAAGCTGGTGATACTAGAATAGACGACTATGTTGGGCTTGATGCCGCTGCGAACCCTTTCTACTTTTCTTTGAAATACGAAGTTTCTCCAACGGGTGTAAACGATGGAGGTAGCGATTACTATGTAATCCGCTATGCAGACGTATTATTGAAATATGCCGAGGCACTGAATGAGACCGGTAGTGCTGATGCTGCCCAGTATCTAAACTTGGTACGAAATCGTGCTGGCCTAGCTAATACGCCAGCTACAAGCCAGGCTGAACTACGTACAGCCATTGAAATGGAAAGAAGATATGAGTTTATCGGAGAAGGCCATCGCTGGTTTGATCTAAAGCGTTACGGAACGGCTACGGAAACTATGAACAAATGGTTTGCTGACAATGGTAAAAACGTGGTCATCGATGCCACCAAATTAGTACTACCTATTCCACAAAGCCAGATTGATACGGATCCTGCTATCAATCAAAATGCTGGTTATTAAGAATATCGTACTGAGTAAGTCCTAGCAATGCGAAAGATGAGGGGGTGTTGTCATCCCCTCATCTATACCTAAATCCTAGATTCATGAAAAAACTTTCGTTTGTACTTTTTGCCTTCCTCACGGCTTGTAGCCCACAGGAGCAGCCAGCTCAGTCTCGATCAGAGGAAAAGCCGACCATACCGGATATTCAAGAATTGATCAAGAACCTAGAAGATTCTGAGAACAAGGAGGTCATGGTGATTGCTCACCGAGGGGATTGGCGGCATGCCCCAGAAAATTCTCTCCAAGCGATTCAGAATTGTATCAAAATGGGGGTAGATATGGTGGAGATTGATGTTCGAGAAACCCAAGATGGCGAACTAGTACTCATGCACGATGTCACCATTGACCGGACTACGACTGGGAAAGGTCGAGTCAGTGATTGGACGCTGGATTCTCTAAAAACATTGAGATTGGTGGACGGATTAAACGTGCCAACAGATCATCAGATTCCGACCTTGGAGGAGGCCCTGCTCTTGGCCAAGGACAAGATCTTGATCAACTTGGATAAGAGTTATTCCATCTTTGACAAATGTTTTGCCATTGCCGAAAAGACGGGCACCCTGCAGCAAATTGTAATTAAAGGAAAGAAAACCAGAAGCCAGGTAGAGCAAGAATTCGGTCAATATCTCGATCAGGTCTACTTCATGCCGATTTTAAACCTACCGAACCCTAAGGCGGATTCAATCATAGCAGATTACTTACAACACCGGGTACCCATCGCTTTTGAGTTCACGGTCCCTTCAGATACCATTGGCACCATTGCCAGTTTCGATGACATCCGAGCCGCTGGGGCAGGTGTCTGGGTGAATTCCCTTTGGTCCCACCATTGTGCGGGCTTCGATGACCGCAAAGCCGCCCAAGATCCTTCTACCTATGATTGGTTTATCGAACGAAAGGTAGATATGATTCAAACCGATCGCCCCGCTTTACTGCTAGAATATTTACAATCCAAAGCACTACACTTATAAGTAAAGGCTAGGCCTTTAACTTTCAAAAATTAGATCCATGTTTAAGTTGAAACTTATTTTCTCTTGCCTTCTCTTCGCAGGCTTGCTTCTTGGCTGTAAGAATACTCCCGAGTCTCCTGCCTATACCTCCTCTCCTACAGAAACCTCTCCCCAGTTCGTCAACAGTGCAGCCAAGGTGCTGGAACGACTCCAAAACCCTTCAG
>JAHQWA010000293.1 GCA_019634045.1 Saprospiraceae bacterium | reverse complement strand
GCAAGCTATCTGACGTAATGCCTTTTTACATTTGTTTGTATGATAATTTCCGGAGGTTCGGATCTTCATCAATTCTTCAAAGAGATGCATTCTGACCGAAAAAAGTTTTACTAGACAAGATAATTTGCCGGCTTAATATGCCTAATTAGCATTTTGGATTTTTTTTTATCAAGCAATTTTCCCATCACAACAGCGCCCTCCTCCTCAAGCTCGACACCAAGATCACGCCAGGCGCGAACCAAGTCACAAAACGCACATAATCAAATATTTAAACATAAAATAATTTAGCTTTTAAATTCTAAAATTCCCACTTCAGTTTACGAGCACAGCCCATGACTAGCGGTTGAGAATCGTCCGCTATTATTCCACTGAAGCCTTGCATCAGCTTGGACATGTTCCCGATTTTATCTATTTTTAGGCTGTCTTACGACACAACCTATTTCTAAACATCTGACAGATTTAGCACCTCCAAGGAGCACTCTCCTTCTTTTCTTGACCTTTCCCAATAAGATTCTTGACATTGCTTAGGACATGCACTGAGCCACTGGTCGAATGACCAGATTGGAATTCTCTAGCCTGTCCCAACACCTTATTACCAACTGGTATTTCTCATGGCAATCGCCCTAGCGGGTGATGAGCCTATTTCAACACTAAACCCGGAGATTGTCCTCCACCGTAGGAAGCTGATTTCTCAAATCCTCCGCAGCCTCTAACATCGGTAGGCAAGCTCTTCTGCAAACCATGCACATGAGATACCCACTAAAACCACTAAACTGGTTTAGCTTGGTCACCTGTCTTATGCTAATCCAGTTTCCTGCCTTACAGGGACAGGACAAAACTGACAATCGATCTTTAAAAATTAGCGGTGGACTTAGATTATCTAATGACTTTTACACCTCTAATGGGATTGATCCTCGCCGAGACGCGCTACAGTGGCGTGCGATAGCTAATCTAAACTTGAATTTTGCGGGGGTATCTGCTCCCTTCTCTTTGGCCTTTTCAGATGGCAACCAAGAGTTTAATCTCCCTAGCTATACTTTCGTAGGCATCAGCCCCACCTACAAGTGGGCAACCTTACATCTAGGTGACCGGAGTCTCAATTATTCCAAATACACCTTATCTGGTATTAACTTTAGAGGAGCTGGCTTTGAAATCAGGCCGGATAAATTCTACGTTTCTGGTATGTACGGCCAATTGCGAAGAGCCCGGGCCGAAGACCTGAATAGTCAGCAAATGCTTGACCCCTCCTATCGTAGAATGGGATACGGCATGAAAATGGGATATCGCAGTAAAGGAAGCGAATATAGTGTCATCTTATTTGGAGCCGATGACGATGATGAATCCATTGGGCAACCAGTGGCGACCGCTATCACCCCCGCCAATAATGCCATTATCAGTGGGGTCGTGAGGCAGAAACTAGGCAAACGGGTTTCGGCTGATTTCGAACTTGCGCACAGTGTCTATAATGCAGACCGAAGAGCCGAGGATCTGAGCGATGCTGACACAGGCTTTGGCAATCGCATTTTTGGTCTTTTCACACCCAATGAAACGGCGATCGATGGAAACGCCTATCGAGCTAAGTTGAATTATGGTCTCAAAGGTTTTAACCTAGAAGGCGGTTACGAACGTATCGAGCGTGGCTTCCGCACTTTAGGGGCACTGTTTTTTCTAAGTGATGCAGAATACTACACCGCAGGTTTCTCCAAGACATTTATGAAAAACAAGATGACTCTCTTTGCTAACGGCGGCTTAGAAAGAACTAATCTAGATGATTTTGAAAAGAATGGGACTCGCCGTTTGGTAGGTTCTCTCAATCTCAGTTATATCCCGAATGAAAAGTGGCTATTCACCACTTCCTATTCAAATTTTGAAAACACGACCCGACTTAAGACCTTTGACCCTTCTACCATTGTGGATTCCTTGATCCTCGCTCAAACTACGCAGGCAGGTAATGCAATGGCTACTTACAATATCTCGAATAGGGAAAACCCTTCCTCTCTCACCTTAGTAGTATCCTATCAGCAGGCCAGTAGCATCATAGATGATGTTGTACAAGACGATGCCAAATCTCAATTCTTCAATGGTAGCCTAATGTACTCCAAGACGCAAAGCTTGCAGGACCTTCGATTCACCGCTGCCTTGAACTACAATCAAACGGAGTTGAACATGCTGAATAATAGCACCATCTCTCCGACCGTCGGCATCACCAAGGGCTTCTACGAACGTAAATTACAGACTACTTTTAGAACCACCTACAACTTGATATCCTCCCAAAATCGAGGCAACAGCAATGTCCTCAATCTAACAATGGGAGCCACCTATCTCTACCAAACAGATCATTCTTTCTCCTTTAGTACCTCTTTTATCAATCGTACTGGAGGCAGTCAAGAATTTCCTTCTTTTTCAGAATGGTATGGCCGGTTAGCCTATGGGTATCGATTTGGTGGGAATCTCCGCTTGTATTGATTGATCCTTTCCTTGTAACCCTTTATCAGTCCGTCTACTAGACAAATATCCAACAAAGAACTATGAAAGTCTTTTCTATTTCATTGGTTGCGACACTTTTCTTGTCCTTCGGCATGATGACCAATGCCTATACGCAGGCATTTCCTGTCACTCTAGCCACGCAATCTATTCCCCCTCATTCGGGACGTCTATCCGACCTGGTCGCACCGGGCGTGGAACGCTTAGGGCTCACGATGGTATTGAATGATCGGGAGGAATTGTCCTACCAGGTTCGCCTAAAATTCAAAATTGAAGGACAAGGCATTACCATTACAAGTAAAGAGAACTTCAATCCCTCACCGATTACTTTAAGTTTTGGTGTACCTACTCAGCTTTCGGGAGTAGAATTGTCGGAGTATCTCGACTTAAACAACCTTAGTTTTTCCGGAATAAGCAGGGAAGCCTACCTGCAGCAAGGAGGACTCCCCGAGGGTTTCTATACCTTGTGTTTTACTGCTTATGATTATGATCGGAGCAACGAGGAGGCAGTGTCCTTTCAGTCTTGTACTGGAATAAGTGCCATCCTACAAGATCCCCCTGTAATTCTGGCTCCGATCGGACAACAATTGGTGACTAGCCCTCAAAACTTGGGTGTCCAATGGCAGGAACGGCACGTTGGAGGCTTTCCTGTCGAATACACCGTCCAGATCTTCAACTTTAATCCCAATCAAGGACTTACGGCAGATCTGATTTTCGAATTCGAACAGCCAGTAGTAGAACAGGTAATTAACATGGCTACTAGTACTTTGATCGGCCCAGCTGATCCTCCATTAGTGCGTGGCGGCCAATACATCATGCGGGTCCAAGCACGAGATATCACCCAACTCAATGCTTTCCAAAATAATGGCTGGAGTGCTCCAGAGTATTTCACCTATGGAGCTGATTGTGAACCGCCAGCAGGCATTGCGGTCAACGTACTGAATCACACCGAGGCAGCCTTAAGCTGGCAGCCCCTTCCCGGCTACAACACCTACTTAATTAGATATAGAGAATTCGGTCGAGTGGATGCCAATTGGTACGAAGATGAAACGCCTATCGTTTCGCATACTTTGTCGGAACTCAGTGATGGAACCACTTATGAATATCAGATTCAAACCTTGTGTAACGGTACTTCTCCAGGTTCCTTTTCCGCATTAGATACCTTTAGTACAGAACCCATCATTTTTGATCCCGTCAACTTTGATTGTACCGAAGATTTTTCTTTGCCAACCCCTTCTAATAATACGCCAATTGCATTGCTGGAATTTGGTGACGTGCTGAATCTTGGAGGTTTTGAATTTCGCATAACCACCGCTGATCCCTCAGAATCCGATTCAGATGCCTGGGATGGTACAGGTCTAGTCATTGTTCCCTGGCTAGGTCTAAAAATAATTTCTGAGTTTGAGGGACTTTATGTCAATGAAATGAAGGAAGTGTATGATGGTGAAGTGAGGGCCCTCTCTGAAGGTTTGGATGGTATTCCCAATTTTCAAAGCCCTGAAGAAGTAGCCGCAGACCTTCAAGCCACCCCAATGCTGTGCGGCGAAGCCTATGATGACGGAGGAGATGATGCTGAAGAACCAGCTGAGGAAGAAGAAGAGGAAGAAGCAGAGGAGGAGGAAGAAGAGGAACCGATGGAGGTAACCTTCGAAATGTTAATGGCAAATTTGGGCGGGGTGACCTTACCCGTTTCGGTCGGTGATGCTCCTAATATGATCGCCATTGATGAGATGGTGTTTACACCTGGCGGAGCCTCGCTGAGTGCTTTCATGTCTGCTGAAATTCCAGTAGCCAATCAATATGTGTCTTTTGGTTTAACGCAAGCGCAATTCCATCCAGGTGGTATGCTAGGTAATTCTAACCTAATTCTGTTGAATGATATTCCCGTAAACCTGGGAGATAAGATATTGCTTACGATCAAGGCTGGAGACAACACCTTTGTTTCTTGGAATTGTGCGGGCATTTCTTCAATCGGTCTGGAGGGCGAAGTGGCTTTCTGTAGAGATCTTTTGATTCCGGTAGATGAAAGCACCTTCGAACGCCTGGATGATGGGTATGTAACAGCTTCCTTTGTGACCTCGATGCCAGCTTGGGGAGAGTTTGTGGCAGATATGAGTATGTCTCCCTTTGAATTGCCCAAACTTGAAGATTGGACATGGTCGGTAGAGAACGCCGTCTTCGACCTCAGTGCTGAAGTTACCCCAGAAGCCGTCACCTTCCCCGAAGACTATTCTCATGCGGATGTGGAGAGTGAAGAAGGAGCTGATAACCCCTTGTGGACTGGCTTTTACTTAGCTGCCCTGAATATTAAACTACCCGAAAAATTCAACGATAGTGATCCTAGCACGCCCATCCAATTGGGAGCAACGGATATCATTATAGACTACACCGGATTCTCTGGCAATGTCTATGGTGTAAATGTTTTGAGTGTAGAAGATGGACGAGTGGGTAGCTGGGGCTTTTCCATAGATTCCGTAGGTATAAGTGTACAATCCAATCAATTCAAAAGTGCGGGCATGGCGGGTGTTCTCGATATCTCTGCCTTTGAATCTCCTTTAGCCTATGACTGCCTCATTCAACCCGAAGATGGCTATTTCTTTAGCCTGGCCTTGACAGATGATGTAGAAATGGATGCTTGGCGAGCCAGTATGACCCTAGCTGCCGATTCTGAGATAAGTATGGAATACCTGACCGAAGATAAAAGCTTTACGGCCAGCGCCATCCTACACGGTTCTGCTAGTTTCTCCCCATCCGTCGGTAAAAATAAATCCAAGGATGCACCAGATAAGATGATGCTTCCAACGGTGAATTTTGAAAACTTCGAATTAAGTACAGGTCCTCCTTATTTGGTCAATATTGGTAGTTGGGAATTGGTCAATGGAGATGGTGAACAACCCCTCTTATCCGGTTTCCCATTAACGATTAATAGCATTGGACTCTCCCAAGAGGAAAGTACGGTGAGTTTCATGATCGACGCCGCAGTAAATCTAGTTGGTGCTGACGATTCCGGCTTCTCCGCTGGCGGAGTTATTTATCTAAACTCCTTAGTGGAAATCGATGATAGCGGAAAACAGGTCTGGACCTTCGATGGTGTACAAGTGGAGGAGCTCTTCCTAGATGTCAGCGGGCCTGGTTATGCCCTCTACGGTACGATCAATTTCTATGAAGATACGCCAGGGTACGGCTCTGGCTTTCGAGCCATGGTCGAGGCCACCTTTGAGCCCAAGCTTAGCGTAGCGGCGGTGGCCCAATTCGGAGAGGTGGATGGCTATCGATATTGGTTTGCGGATGCTATGGCCTCATTTGAACCAGGGATAGCTATTGGGACCACAGGGCTCGCGCTCTTTGGCTTTGGGGGTGGTGCCAGTTATCATATGCAAAGAGGTAGTATGGAGGATCTGGAGCTGCCAGAACCCGAGGATGGCGAAGAAGAGGAAGTTCCCGAGGATATCGGCATGTCTTTATCGGGCACTCAATATATACCCAATAGTGACTATGGAATAGGGATAAGGGCTAGAATAGGTATAGGCCTAGTGAACCCTAATATGTTCAATAGTGATTTAATGCTTGAGATCATATTCAACTCCAGTGGTGGGTTGGCCTCCATAGCCTTCGAAGGAGATGCGCGTTTCATGACGCCTCCGCCAACAGGAGGCGAGGAAGAGGATCCCGCCTTGCGATGCGTACTGGCCATGGAATATGACTTCGAGAACGAATCCTTCCATGCCCAACTGGATCTCTATTTGAATGTAGCGAAAGGTCTAATCACCGGCGCCTATGATGAAAATCTCGCGGGTACAGGTATTATCCATGCAGATCCTGAGCTTTGGTATATACATCTCGGTACACCTGATAATCGAATTATGATCAGCTACTCGCTACCAGGCCTGGATGGTTTAGGGGGAAGTTCAGCAGAAGATGCGCCGGATGACGCCGGAGATGGAGACAAACAGATTGATTGGGGGGAAGTGGGCTTATTGTTTACGGCCTACCTAGATGCAGGTATGAATTTGCCACCTTTTCCTGATCTCCCACCGGAAGTCATCGATATCCTGGGGGATGGAGACTATAGCCTGATTAATCAAGATGACCCTCGGTTCCAATCCGGTACGGGTTTGATGTTTGGGGCTTCCATGCACTTGAGTATACCTGAGCTTAGATTCTTGGCCTTCTATGCTGAATTTGCAGCTGGTGCTGGCTTTGATGTGATGATGATCAATTTGGGTGAAGCCGCAAGATGCGCAGGCAATGAAAACAGTAGTGAGCCGATTGGAGTAAATGGTTGGTATGCCATGGGACAGATTTGGGCTTACGTAGAAGGTGCCATCGGTATAAAGGTAAATGTGTTTGGCATTAAAGGAAATTTCGAAATCCTTTCTATCGCTGCTGCTGCTGTCTTACAAGCCAAGCTACCAAATCCGATGTGGATGCGAGGTATAGTAGGTGGTAAATACAGCATACTAGGTGGTTTAGTGAAAGGTAATTGTCGCTTTGAATTCGAAGTAGGTCAGAAGTGTGATATTGTCGGAGGAGATGCATTGGCCGGTATCGAATTGATCGGTAGTACTCAACCCAATGCCAATACAGATGAAGATGTCGATGTATTCATCCGGCCACAGGTCACCTTTAACTTGACAATTGGGGATATCTTCGAATTGCAGGATGATGAAGGCAATGTCACTCAGTATAGACCAAGCCTATACCAATTTGATATTATAGACAACAACACAGGTTTGGTAATAGATGGAGACCACGAATGGAATGAGACCAATGATGTAGTGGTGTTCACTCCAGCAGATATCTTAACCGGAAATGCTTCCTACAAACTGGCGGT
>JAHQWA010000292.1 GCA_019634045.1 Saprospiraceae bacterium | reverse complement strand
GGCAGTCAATTACCTTTCAGAGGTCTGGCTTAACGATGAGGTGGTAGGTTTCCACGAAGGAGGCTTTACACCCTTTGAATTCCGGGTTGATGAGATGATCGAAGCTGGCGCAGCTAACACCCTAACAATGAGAGTAGTAGGCCCCATCATTTTAACAGATCAAGAGATCGACGGTATGAAGAAGATGGAAGTTCCCCAATGGCGAGGTGGGATTTCCGGTGGTATCTGGCAAGCTGTAAAACTAGTCGCCACAGATCCAGTCTATATCAAGGATGTCTATATTCAACCCAACATTCACGACAACACCGCCCACTTTCACATAGAATTGGACAATACCTCTATCCAGGGAATTGACACCAAGGTGGGCATTAGAGTTACAGGTTCAGGCGTAGCCCCCCTAGAAGTTACACTAGATCAAAAACTTCGACCTGGCATCAATAAATTCTCGAAAAAGATCTCTATCCCCAATGCTAGTTATTGGTCACCGGCTGATCCTTACCTATATACAGGAGAAGTATCAGTGAACATTGAGGGAGGAAAATCAGATCAGTGGAGTCATCGATTTGGGATGCGCGAGTTGACCATTCGAGACAAGGATTTTTACTTGAATGGCAAACGGATCTACATCAAAGCCTCTTTCTTTGAAGGACTATACCCTAACGGTATCGCTTATCCGGATAGCAGAGCCATGGCCAAGCAGGAGATACAACTAGCCAAGGAAGCAGGCTTTAATATGATTCGCCCCTGGCGGCGTCCCCCTGCCCCCATGTGGCTGGATCTAGCGGACGAGATGGGCGTACTTGTGGTAGGAAGCCCAGCCCTGGAATGTATGACTCTTCCTGTTTCCACTCCCTACCTACCGAAAAGGGTAGAACACGAAGTAAAGCAGGCCATCTTAAGAGATAGAAACCGGGCTTGTGTAGTACAGTGGGAATTGTTTAATGAACTGCACCGTCCTGTCCTCAAGCAACTCATGCGGCCGATGGCTATGCTGGCCCGCGAGCTAGACCCTACCCGCCTAATCCTCGACGAATCCGGAGGCTGGGCCTTTGGTGCCAACATGTACTTGCCGGGTGAATTCGAACCCACCCAATTCAATGATATACACAATTATCCAGGACCATTTATCAATACGCAGCGATACAACGGATACCTATCGATTGGCATGACCCCAGCGGAAAAGGAAGCTAAAGGATGGAAAGGCCCAACGCCGGGCCGAAATGTTGTACCGAAACTCATGTCCTATGTTTCCGAACTAGGATACGGTAGCCTGCCTGAAATGACTGAGAATATTGCTAGATTCGAAAAAGACGGGAATCCACTCACCCCTGCCTATCGCTACCACAAGCGACTACACGAAGGACAAAAGAAGATCTTAGCGGAAAGCGGTTTTGCCCAACTCTATCCCGACATGAAACAATACTATCTTGATCAGCAGCAAATACATGGTACCGCTAATAAACGAATGATCGAAGCCGTACGCGCCAACCCGGAAGTGGATGGCTACTGCATTCACGCCTTGGCAGCTGGCGACTGGATACTGGGAGCTGGTTTGATCGATCTTTGGCGTCAACCTAAAACTTATGCTTATGAGGGGACGAAAGCTGCCAACCAACCGCAGATCGTTTCGATTCGGATGCATCCTCGCAATATCTATGCGGAAAAGGGAGGGCAATTGGAGATCATCGGTATCAATGATCTAGCCCCCCAAGACGCACAACTTCAGCTCGAAATCGTCAATGCCAAAAGTAAAGTAGTATGGCGACAGACGAAGGACGTAGATTGGGCCGCGGGCGTCTCCATTTTGGACAAAAAAGCACTAACTACAAAATCGTGGCGTGGCCAGTACCTGGTACGCGCTAAGGTGGTTGGCAAGAATGGTGGAGTCATCACGGAAAACAGCTATTCCTTCGACGTTTTCCGCAAGAGAAGTTTACGGTTTCCCAAATCGGAGGTGGCCTTACTCGGCCAAGATGACAAATTGAAGGAATATTTACAGCAAAGGGGGATCAGGGTGACAAATTTTGCTGCTACGACACCCACTTCTAGCCCCGTGCTAGTAATAGGAACAGCGGGTAAAAAGCAGGTGAAGGCCGATCGATTTCCTAGCCTGTTTGAGTTCGTGCGCAAAGGCGGTCTGGCCGTTTACCTGGAAGGGGCTAGTGGTCTCGTTGAACCTGATAACCCATTATTCCCCTTCAGCGCTAAAGCGCATCCTTCCGTTGGCTTATGGACCTGCATTCCACACCTGGTGCATGACCACCCACTCTTTAAAGGCCTTCCCTCTGACGGGCCAATGCGAGATATCTACGAAAATGTGTGGGCACGAAAGACCCTACGCAATTTGCGGCCAGCAGGCGAGGGAGTCATTGAAACGGTCGTTGGTTCAATGGGCTTCGATTGGTTCTCAAGGGAACACAAAATGCACTATTCTGGTCCAGGCGAGGAATGGTGGGGTTCGGATGTCGCCATCTTTCCCATGGGTAAGGGACAGGTTATAGTTTCTCAACTCCACCTTCTCCCCAATCTAGGCACCGATCCAGTAGCGGATAAGATTTTCGCTAATTTGATGGAATTTATAAAAGTAAAGCAATGATCAGCAGACTACTTTTCAGTTTACTCCTCCTTTTAGGTTTTCTATCGGCTGGCTTTACGCAGGGGAATACCAAGGTAAAAGGTAGCTGGTTTACCCCAGAAATTCTCCAGGAGCAATCATTTGATTGGCAAGCCCAGTGGATCTGGTTGGATGAACAGACTCATTCCGATGTGCTTTTAGCCCGCCATTCTTTTGAACTGGAAGATACTGATTTGACTAAAGCTCAAATCCGAATCACCGCAAGTACACACTATCAGTTGTACATCAATGGACAATATATCGCCCAAGGCCCTGCGCGATCGGCTCCGCATCATCAGTCTTTTGATCTTTGGGAAGTGAAGCGATTGTTACAAACAGGTAAAAACACCATCGCGGCACGCGTGCACCATCAGCAAGGGAAGTACTCCTACCATTTTGATGGACGGGCGGGTTTGCTGTTGCAGTTGGATCTATCCACTGGAGATAAGAAGCACAAGACGATCATCAGTGATCAACACTGGAAAGTAGCTCCAGATCACGCTTGGGATAATGAAGCGCCAAAGATCAATCGCTTCCAGTTGGTGGTGGGAGACCTAGTGGACTTGCGTAAGCAAATGACAGGATGGAATACTTCGGACTTTGATGATTCAGCTTGGTCGCAGGCCACACCACTTATGAGAAAGGTTGGTTGGCCATCCGTACAGAAGAATGCACGGGCAAGCGCATTGACACCTCCTTGGACCAATCTGATTCCCAGGGATTTACCCTATTTAATTGAAGTAGAAAAACAACCGAAGGAGTTAATTGCAAGCAGTAGCTTGTCTACGCCAGCAGCGGATAGCCAAAGTCCGATTGACCTCGATGGAAAGATGAAGGCTGAGCTACTACAGGCTTGGAATAATTTGAAGGAAAATAACCAGCCCTGTCGGATTCCAGGCAGCGTAGCAGGACAAAAGCAGTTCTTACTCTTCGATTTTGGTAGCCTTCTGATGGGCACGCCTCAATTGAAAATCCAGGGTGAGGCAGGGGCGGCTATCGAAGTACGTTGTGCGCCCTTCATGGTCAATAATCAGTTCAATCATAAAGTCGTCTTTTCTGAATTCAAGGATCGCCTAATCTTATCCGGAGAAATGGACCAATGGGAAGCCACCTATTGGAAACCGACGCGCTACCTCGCCTTACTCATTGATAGTCCTACCCCTGTAATCATACACCAAGTGGGCGTTCGTGCCCTATCCTACCCTTTCGAGCAAAAAGGCAGCATGCAATCTGCAGATGCCCCATGGATACAAGCCTACATGCAAGCTACAGCCAAAACCATTGAGGCTTGCACGACGGATGGGTATACCGACAATTACCGGGAACGCCGACAATACGCCCAAACGGGCTATTACGGTGCTATGGGCAATTACTGGATTTTTGGCGATCCCCACTTACAGCGTCGCTACCTGGTGCAAGTGGCACAAGAGCAAGAAGCCAACGGCATGATGCCCGCCTACGCTCCCTTGGCAGCAGATGACTACATGATCATCATGGATTCCAATTGTCTTTGGATCCGGAGTCTCCGGGATTACTTCTTACACACCGGGGATGTGATCACAGTTCAGCAACTGCTTCCTGCAGCTCAGAAACTCATGGCTCTATTGCACAGCTACACGAATGAGCTAGGCTTAATTGACAATCCACCCTACCCCTACTGGCTAGATCATGCCGTCATTGATCGGAGAGGCGCCAATCTCAACCTCAATGGTCACTACCTGGGGGCCTTAGAGGATTTTGCAGAAGTTCTAAACTGGTTGGGAGAAGCAGGAGGCCGTGTTTTTACGAAAAGAGCCGAATTAGCGCGCCAGTCCATCCGCCATCATTTCTGGGATGCCGAAAAGCAACTGTTTGCGGATGCGCTGATAGATGGCAAACGCTCTGCGCAAGCCGGGGAGCACGCCAATGCCATGGCCCTTGGTCTGAAGATTGCCACGACAGCACAAGCCAAGGCCGTGGCAGAACAGCTACTAGTAGCGGATGAATTAAACTATGTCAAAAGAGCGAATGGAATGATCATGGTGACACCAGCCATGTCTTACTTTCTACATAAAGGACTCTGCAACTACGGTTATATAGATGAATCTTTAGCGCTCTTCCGCAGACGATTCGATAAAATGCTTGATCCCAGTACCAACCAAACCCTTTTTGAGGAATGGTGGCTGGACCGAACGGGAAGAAGTGGACAAGTTAGACCGCATAGCCGTAGCGATGCGCAAACAGAGAGCTGTTTCCCACCAGCCTTGTTTGGAGAATTTCTTTTGGGGGTACGCCCGATGGCGCCAGGCATGACGAAGGTAGAGGTGCATTACCCTAACACCCAACTCCACTCCCTACAGGGGAAGGTACCTTCTCCTCATGGCACTCTAACTGTTCATTGGGAAAGCACATCTACGCAAGAAAGACAATTAAGTTTAGAAGTGCCGAGTGGTATGGAGCTACTAGTCAATCTAGGCAGTTTTCCGCTTGAGCGCCTTAAACGGATGAGGATCAATGGTAGGCCTTTATCCCGGAAGGAGCGTAAAAAGGATGCCTTAACCTTAGCTGCTGGCGACTACCGCCTTCAATTTTGAGGATCTTCCAACAAAATCTTTGCTGGGCCAAGCTCTTATAGCGCATGCAAATGATGCTGCCGCCGAAAGGCCAAGGCACTCATGCCCATGAATTCCCTAAATTTCCTATTGAAGTGAGAGATATTGTTATACCCCGCCATACTGGCTACCTGGCTAACGGTATAATCGGTATTCATCAATATTTTACAAGCTTGCCCAATTCTGATTTCATTGACAAATTGACTAAATGATTTACTGGTCCGCGACTTGAAGTAGCGGCAAAAGGAGGTTTTGTTTAAATGCACCAATGCAGCCACCTCTGACAAATGAATGGGACGATCAAAATTGGTCATGACATAGTCATAGATTTTAGTCATTCGCTCAGAATCCAATTTGTTGTTAACCGCATGGAATCCAGCACTCGCCAAGGATTCATATTCATCAGATAGACTCAAAATATTCAGCACATCCAAGAGCATCACAATTCTGGTAAATCCACGGGTGTGATAGATTGTTTTCACCATCTGGGAGATACGCTGATGGGTTTCCCCATAAATACTCAAGCCCCTTTGTCCTTTCCGGAACAATTCTCGAATAGCTTTAGCCTCTACCAAAGAAAGTAAACGGTGAAAATGTTCTTCCAGAAAATGGATAACGTATACATCAACCATGAGATTTGGATCGTCGCGATAGAATGCCTTATCATTGCGCCATACGTGCGGAACATTAGCACTGATGAAGACGAGATCGCCATCATTGAAGTTTCCAATATGGTCCCCCATAAGGCGGATACCATAGCTTTTCTCTACATAGATCAATTCATACTCCGGGTGATAATGCCAGGGATAATTCATATAGGGCACTTGCTCCCTTTTCACGGCTATCGAAGAACCTGGGTACTCCGGTATTTTCTCGAGCATCGGATCCATGATGTTCCTAAGGGTATTTACTTTTGTTAAAAGAATCGGTAACTAAGCGTTCAAGGGGCTTTGACTATCCTTACTTATGGGAATCAGCTGAGCCGGTTTCGAACCCTTTCTAGCAGTTGCTTGGTCTTGATAATTCCTTCTTTTCTTGAAAGCGATTCGCCAAAGTATTCTACGGCTACCTTTTTGCGAAAACCCGCCTCCGTCAGTATCTTCATCATGCGAAAATAATCAACCTTCGTCTCTTCTCCCTTCGCATCAAAATCAATAGATTTGGCTCCAACAGATAAGGTGTAGGGAGCCAGAAGCTCCATACCTCGGTAGGGATCAGGATACAGCTTTAAAGGCTCTCGCTGCATCCTCCATTCTGTAAAATCCGCTAAAATTCCACAACGAGGATGATCTACTTGTTTAATCAAGGAGACCAACCAATCCGGGTCAGAAGAATATCCATTATGGTTTTCTATTAATAAGTCTACCCCCTGCCTTGCCGCGAAGCGGACTAATTTTTTCACGCCCCGCAAAGCATATTTCATTTTCTCTTGTTTTGGAATAGTAATCCGGTCTGCGCAGACTATTCGAACCGCCTCACAACCCAAAAAGGCCGCTGCCTTAATCCACGCCTTGTACTGGCGAATAGCCTTTTGCCGTTGTTGTTTATTAGCACTAGCCGCATCGCCCAAAGCCCCGCAGAGCAATAAAGAGCATTTTATATCCGCTTGCTTACAACGATCCTGAAACCTAAGTATATCTTCCTCAGCAGGCAGATCTCCTGGAAAATGTAGGTTATCGATTTCAATAAAGTCGAAACCCAATTCCTTCGCCGTCATCGGGTAGTCCATTAGGTCTATACCTCGCTCATCCTCCTGTCCGTGCGGGCGACGCATCAAAGACCACGGTGCCAGAGATAGTTCAAATAAAGGGGTATACTGTTCGCCAGGCCAGGGATAACGCCAGCTAGGCGTCGTCATAACCCCTACTGAGGCACCTAAAGCTGCCCCCATAAATTGTCTTCTTTTCATAATTGACCCATTTATCTCTAAGTACCTCAAATTTTCGATGTGCACCAACGACTAAATTACCAAAATCTAGCACTGTATTGCCCAACCTGTAGCCTAAACACAACTACTATTTGGACAACAGAGTGTCAAAATCGGCAAAGAGAGTCGTATGCGAATTTAGAATTAGTCCCTTACTTTATTAGATGTTTAACTATAGCGACAAACATATCTTGATCACTGGAGGTGCCAAGGGAATTGGGCGAGAAATTGCTCGACAATTTTTAGTGGCGGGGGGCCAGGTTTCTTTGGTAGATAGGGATGAAGCCGCATTGCAACAAACGGTCCTTGATCTAGCGCAAGGAGACCAGCAAATCAAAGGATTTGTTGCAGATATATCCGATCAACAGGAAGTAGAAGACACCATTAGGCAAGTAGAGCAACAAGCCCCGATTGATGTGGTGATCAATAATGCAGGGATTTGCCCGATCAAGTCCTTTATGGAAATCGATGCAGACACTTGGCAGCAGACCTTGGACGTCAATCTTTCCGGCACCTTTTATGTCTGCCAGGCAGTAGCCAGGTATATGATTCCACGGAAACGAGGCGTCATCCTAAATATGTCTAGTAAAAATGGACTCGATGCAGAGTTGGGACATGCGCATTACAATGCCAGCAAAGCCGGAGTCATTTTACTAACGAAAACGATAGCCATAGAATTAGCACATTTGGGAATTAGAGCCAATGCGATCTGTCCGGGTTACATTCGCACGCCCCTCAATTACGAGGTGGACAGTCCTGAATTTGTGCAGCAGTTTGCGGAACGTTACGTCCCGATCGAACGGGTAGGGAAAGTACAAGAGATAGCCCCCATCTTTCTTTTCCTAGCTAGTGAGGGAGCTACCTATATTAATGGTCAAACCTTTGTATTGGATGGGGGGCAGTTAGCTGGCCAAAAACCTTGGCCTACTCTATTAAAAGCGATGTATCCGAGTGCTCCCAAGTAGTACTTATGCAATAATGTATGAAACCATGAATTTTAAAGATGAAAGCCAGCTCTTGCAAGCAGCGCGAGACCGCCTGTATTCCGCTGTAATCGGAGATGTATTGGATCAAATAGGATACCCAAAGCAATTCCTCCCATCCTACCTTCGGCCGGTCCAAGCTGAAATGATCATAGCTGGAAGGATCATGACCGTGCTAGGAAAGGACCTGGACCAAGATTCCACTGCAGCAGAAGATCCTTATGGCTTACTATTTGATGCCTTGGATGACCTAAGTCAGGATGAAGTCTTTCTTTATACAGGAGGTCAAGCAGCCTATGCGATTTGGGGAGGCTTGATGAGTACACGAGCCTCGCAACTAGGAGCAGCAGGAGCGGTCATTGACGGATGTTACAGAGATACGAAAGAGATTTTGCAGTTACAGTTTCCCACTTTTGCCCGAGCTGCTTACGCTCCAGATCAGAAAGGTAGAGGAATCATTACCGATTATCGCTGTCTAATTAAGATTGGCGAGGTAACGATCCAAGATCGAGATTTCATTTTTGGAGATCGAGACGGAGTAGTCGTCATTCCCGCCTCTATCGCCAGTCAGGTTTTTACAGCTGCTTTTACTAAAGTAAGTACAGAGAATCAGCTGCGACTGGCACTGGAGCAAGGCATGAGCGCCAAGGCTGCTTACGAGAAATTTGGCATCTTTTGAACATCAAAGTTCCCTATCCATATTCATTCACCAATGCCCTAACCATGCTGCGTCAATTAAGTATATTAATTCTTTGTCAACTATTCTTACACCTATCATTAATGGCCAATTCATCGGGTTGGCAAGGGGTTGGGGATATGCCCAAGCCTAAAAAGGAGGGTCACACGCTAACGTTTAAAAATAAACATAGTATTGTCAGTGTCAGTGTAATTAGCGCAGATGTAATCCGAGTTAGATATTATCCTGCTACAAAATTTGTTCGAGACCACTCCTATACGGTCATAGGTCGCGCAACTGTCGATGTATCGGCACAGTATGACATCCAGTCTCAATCTACCCACATTCAAACCGAACGCTTGCAGGTCCAAATACAGCATCGTCCCTTTCGCATTGCCTTTGCCGATCAGGAGGGCCATTCCTTAGATCAGGACGACCCTGATAGAGGCATGGCTTCCGTGGGAGGCAGTGTGAAGCTATGGAAGCGCCTACGCCCCGACGAGCACATCTATGGTTTCGGGGAAAAGAGTGGCAGACTGAATAAGCGGGGTTGGAAGCAAGGCGGGTATAATTACACGATTTGGAACAGCGATACTTTTAGTTACGATTCTTCTACCGATCCGATCTACGCAGGGGTCCCCTTTTATCTAGTCATGCGAGCAGGTCGAACGCATGGCATCTTCCTCGACAATACCTTTCGCAGCAATTTCGATATTGGTCATGAGAACCCCGATCTTCTCTCCATTTCGGCCGCAGGAGGTGAAATGGATTATTATTTCATCAATGGCCCTACTCCAGCCGCGGTGATGCAAAACTACGCGGCCTTGACCGGCTATGCTCCCCTACCCCCTCGCTGGGCACTTGGATACAACCAATCTCGTTACAGTTATTATCCAGAGGAAAAGGTCCGATTTATTGCAGACAATTTCCGAATTCGAAAAATCCCAGCGGATGTCATCTTCATTGATATTCATCATCAGGAGGGGTATGCCCCCTTCACTTGGGACAAGCAACGTTTTCCGGACCCTGCTAGAATGATTGCGGATCTAAAAGCACAGGGCTTCCGCATAATTACGCCCGTAGACCCACATCCGAAAAAACTACCAGGACACTTTGTTTATGAAAGCGGAATCAAAGCTGGCCATTTCATTAAAAATCCAGATGGAAGCATCTATGAGGCGCCAGTCTGGCCCTCTAAAGACCCGATAAACCCAGCGTGGAGTGTATTTCCTGATTTCAGTTCCAAGGAGGCCAGGAGTTGGTATGGAGATCTATTTAAAGAGCGTATGGAACAAGGCGTAGCTGGTATATGGATAGACATGAACGAACCTGCCGTTTTCAATACCCCGAATGGAACCTTTCCTAATCAAGTGCTGCATGACAATGAAGGCTTACCCAGTACCCACGCTGAGATTCATAATGTTTACGGCTTACTGAGTTGCCAGGCTACCTACGAAGGTTTGCTGAGAATTCAGCCCAATCTACGGCCATTCACCTTATCTCGAGCCGCTTTTGCAGGCAGTCAACGTTATAGCGCGATCTGGCCCGGCGACGATACTGCGGATTGGCCTTCCCTTAGGGCCAAGATTCCTATGCTATGTGGAATGGGCCTCAGCGGGCTACCCTTTATCGGTGCTGATATCGGAGGCTATGCTACAACCCCCAGCGCCGAACTTTTCACTCGGTGGTTGCAAATGTCTATCTTCTTCCCTTTCATGCGCAATCACTCCGATATCCGTACTGAATTTCGTGAACCTTGGGCCTTTGGTATCACCTACGAGGCGATTAACAAAAGAGCTATAGAACTTCGATATGAACTGCTGCCTTATATCTACAATGAGATGCATAAAGCTAGTCAAACGGGTATTCCCCCTATGCGTCCCTTATTTTTCGACTACCCGGAAGACGAAAGCACCTACACATTAGATAATCAGTTCTTGTTAGGTGGCGAGCTGTTGATCGCTCCCGTTTTGACTCCAGAAGCCAGCAGTCGCAAAGTATATTTGCCAAAAGGGAAATGGTATGACTATTGGACTGGCGAAGAATACCAGGGAGAACAGACCATTACAGTGGAAGTGGACCTGACCTCCATCCCTTTCTTTGTCAAGCAAGGTAGTTTTCTTTTTACACAGGCCGTCGTGCAGCATACCGGGGAAATGGCAGGGCATCCGCTAGAGGTGAAGATCTATCCGGCGGAGGATAGTCAGGCACTCCTATACGAAGACGATGGAGAAACCCTCGCCTATCAGCAAGGACAATACCAGGAAAGGCTTTTTCAACAAAAAAGAAAAAAGGACGGCCTGCAAATTACGGTCACACCCACAGCAGGTACTTTCCAGCCACAGGAACGAGATTTGGTGTTTTCTATCTATACTCCATCAAGCATTTCCCAAGTTCAGCATCAGGGTAGTACCATTTCCGAAGTGAAGGTGCTACAGCCCGGTAAGCAAGGCTGGCAAAGAATAGATGCCCATTTTATTAAGATCCAAGTGCGGGATCAAGCCAGCAAGTTCACCATCGATCTATTGAAAGGGTAAAGATGCGAGTTGTGTGTATTTTACATCCAAGTTTGGTGGGTAATTACCATGTTTTTTTACAATCCAGGTAGTCCGGGTACAACACCTACTCCTGGTGTAGCATACCGTTCACCCATTCTTACAGAGTTAGAACCAGTCATCATCGCCTCAGATAAGCCTACGCGGGTTAGTTAGGATGCGCGTAGGCTTGCAATCAACCTTCACTTTTTCTGATAAAGTGCTACATAATCAATGATAAGCGCGTTGGGAAAGGGCGTATTTCCCTCCTCTACCACCGACATCAGTCCATTGTTAATGACTAATGCCATTGGTAGGTTGGGCCAATAATCGTGGGGCACCAGTCCATTTCTTTTGGCATTTTCGGCAGGGTCCGGATAAGCATTATTCACATCTTTGGTCTTTTTGTGCACTTCCACCCCGTCAATCGACCAAATCATTTCAGTGTCCGTCCATTGGTAACCGTATACATGCCAGTCCTCTGAAGCATTGTATTGCTGCTGAAAATTGTTGATGGGAGTGCTATCATCTTCATGCTGGTCCTTTTGCCAGGACGGCCCGTATATATAGCGCATGTACAGCTGGTCTTGTCCCCAATTGGGGTTAAAAAATACACCGAAATATTCCCAAATATCTACTTCTGGTGGCCAAGCTCTTTGAGCAGAATCGTCAATGAGCCAGATAGCAGGCCATACTTTAGGGCCTTTGGGAAACTTGGCTTTCAATTCTAAATAGATACTTTTTTCCGTACCGTTAAAATTGATCTTTTGCAATGAATTCATCCACCCCGTGGAATAATTAAATGAGCCAACGGGGTCTGTTCCGGCAATGGTCTCTTTCCTGTTCTCAAGAATTAGGTTACCATCTTCTACATAAACATTTTCGTCCAAGTTGTAGCCCGCATAATTGTCGTTGAGAAGATGCTTACCGCCAGTGGCTGGATTCCATATCATTCGAACGGATGGATTTTCATCATTGATCATCCCTTTCGACCAAAAGTCTTTGTTGAATTCATTGAAGTCATCTTGCAGCACTAGCCTATACTCATCACTGCCGATAACTTTTATTTCTTCCTCTGATTCTTCGTTTTCTTCCATTACAGTACCTATCCCTTGCTCTTCTTCGTTGCAGTGCAGAAAAGAGAAAAGTGCTGCCACTAAAAGAAAAAGGCGAATGAAAAAAAGAGAAATCTCACGTAAAGAACTCATATGATTAGTAGTTTAAGAAGGTAGTAAGAGGTAGCTATAAGATTACTGTAAAAAAACAAGTTATGATCCGCACGACAAGCTTTCTGGACCTTTCGAAGAATCCCGTTTTCATGCTTGATAATTTTTATTCGAATTTTAACTCCAAGACGAATTACTAGGTCAGGTTACCCAGCAAAAATAGAGCAGACTAAAACGTAATAGCGTTCAAGTATTAACCAACTCTAACCGAATTTTAACTGCTTGCCAAACGCTAAAGGGTGATTCGTGTCTAGAGGGGGCTGATACCGAGTGTATATAGTTAAAATACGGAAAGAAAAAGATAAATCCTGCCTATGACAAGCAGCCACCATTAGCTATTTTAACTTGGCGAAAATTGCAGGACAAGCTCAAAAAACAAGCCAATCTGTTCACCAAACCCACTATAAATGAGATTTACCACCCTTATTTATCTAATAATAATAGTCCCTCTTCTACTTTCTTGTGGCAACCTCCAGGAGGAGACTTCAGGGCAATTACCGGCAACAACAAAAGCAAGCGATCAGACACCTGAAACAGCTGAAAAGCCCAATATCATATTTTTCCTAGTGGATGACCTGGGATGGACGGATGTGGGGTGCTTCGGAAGCGCATTCTATGAGACCCCCAATATAGATGCCCTAGCCAAACAGGGCGTAAAGTTCACGAATGCCTATGCGGCTTGCCATGTCTGCTCCCCTACCCGAGCCAGTATCCTTACCGGAAAATATCCTGCCACGCTTCAATTAACAGACTGGTTGGGAGGGCGGAGAGATACGCCTTTTCAAGAGTTGCTCAACGCCGAAAAATATCAGCACTTACCTTATCGGGAGACCAGTATAGCAGAAGCCCTCAAAGATGTTGGCTATAATACTGCCATCCTAGGCAAATGGCACCTTGGCGAAGATCCCTCTGATCCAACGGCACATGGTTTTGACATGCATCTGCCCGATTGGGCTAAAGGCTGGCCTAAGAATGGCTATTTCGCTCCCTTTGAGCTCAAAGGATTCGAAGATAGTGAGGAAGGAGATTACCTGACCGATCGCTTAACAGAGGAGGCCCTCAAATACATTGAGCAGAACAAAAGCAATCCATTTTTTCTCTACTTGTCTCATTATGCCGTGCATGATCCCATCCAGGGCCGAAAAGACTTAGTCGAGAAGTACAAAAAGAAACTCCTGAACCAGCCGCCACCGGAGGGCCCGGATTTTATTCTCGAAGGCAATCCAGATAACCCGACCAACCCTTCCCAAGAAGCCGTAGCAGCATTTACGAAATCGCCGGAATTCCTGAATCCCTATACAACCTACCCCAACGATCTGGCACTCGTAAAACAAAAACAAGATAATGTTGAATTTGCAGGAATGGTTGAGAGTATGGATGAAAGCCTGGGCCGCATCATGAAGAAGTTGGAGGAATTGGGGTTAAATGACAACACCATTATTTTCTTCTATTCTGACAATGGGGGAATGGCAGCCATGAATGGTACCCCAAAACGCAAACTGACAAAAGAACAGCTAGATATCGCTTATTCTACGGCTAATTTGCCACTCAGAGGGGCCAAAGGCTGGCTGTACGAAGGAGGAATACGGGTGCCTTTAATTGTAAAATATCCAAAAAAGGGGAAGCAAGGAATCGAATGTTCCTTGCCCGTTACGAGTGTGGATATGCTCCCCACGATCTTAAATATGGTAAATGCACCACAGTTCATCCGGAAGGACGTAGAAGGCATAGATTTATCCCCTGCCTTGCAGGGTGAACCTATGGAAAGAGGAGCGATTTACTGGCATTTTCCACACTATAGCAATCATGGGATGCAAAGCCCAGGGGGAGCAATCCGGGAAGGAGATTATAAGTTACTCGAATACTTCGAAAATGGAACTGTTCAGCTTTTTAACCTAAAAGAGGATATCGGAGAGCAACATGACCTTTCAAAAATTGAAGTTGAGAAGACGCAAGAGTTGAAAGATAAGCTACATCGGTGGCGTGAAGAAGTCAATGCCAGCATGATGCCTTCAAACCCTGATTATGACCCTTCTACAGATTTATGGTCAGGCAAATAGAGGTAGAAAAGCAATAAATATGATCATTCAAACTACGAGAGGCAGTAATAATGGTTCCATGAGGTTTTGCTTTAATTGCTTACTTAATGCTTTGACCAGTTCATGATTTTTCTTAAAGTTTTGGTTTTTGTTTATACTTTCAAAGAGATTATTCACCAATGTCTAAGTTGAATTAATAGGTAAGTATGGCTACGCATAAAAAAAGCTATTCGTTTATAGGTGCACTAGCAGTAAGTTTTCTTGCGATCTCAACTGCACAAACTCAGGATCAGCCCACTCCCCCCGACCCTCGCAGCCGCAACGAAGTCGAATCGGTTTTGGCTAAAGCCCCAAGGGTTGCTGAAGAGGATCTTCGCGAGCTTCACATTGTCCTGCTGGCTAGTGAAAAGGACCACGGTTTACATGAACATGATTACCCGCTTTGGCAAAAGAATTGGGCATTACTACTGGGTGGGGAGAACAGTGGCAGTGAGGCTACGCAAGTAAATATGTTTGGACCGCCAAATAAGATAGGCGGCAAGCTAATAAAGACAGGTGCAGCCAAGGTAAGGGTCGCCACTGCCTGGGAATGGCCCTCCGAGAAACAGTTCCAAACTGCCGACTTGATCGTGGCCTTTTCCGTGATGAATTGGAACAAGAAGCGGAATGCAGAGTTGAAGCAATTTTTATCGCGTGGAGGGGGGCTTGTCATCACCCATATGAGTTGTGTTGTCGCTGACGGGACTGGGCTGGATGAAGAAGTTGTTGATATGATCGGCTTGAGTTGGCATTGGGACTACACCAGGTGGCGACACGGCCCCATGAACCTAGATATTGCTAAACCAGATCATCCAATATGCCTTGGCCTTCCCAAGCAACTGTATTTTTTGGATGAAGCCTATTGGCCTTTGTATGGAGACCGATCGAAAGTGACTACTATCGCCACTTCAAAAGAGACCGATGGCAATTTCGCCCTCCGGCATAAAGACGGCAAACTGGACTTCAGCAACATGGCCGCCATTCAACAGAAATGGCCCCAAGAACCCACCAAAGATGAACCGATGTTCTGGACCTATGAATACGGGAAGGGGCGAATATTCGGCTCAATTCTTGGGCACTACAGCTGGACTTTTGATGATCCTTATTTCCGAATACTCCTCCTTCGAGGAATGGCCTGGGCTGCTGGAGAATCGCCCTACCGCTTCGATTCGGTCGTCTTGCGTGGGGCTATGGTTAAGTAGCGGCTACTTTGATGGTATTGGATGATTATCTGTCCGAAAAGGAAATACAGGCATATCCGCTTCTCCAAAAAGGTTGCTATTCGGAAAACCCTCCCAGGCATAGCGAATGGAAGAGGGCTTGTTGATGCCCGGATGGTCTATCTTCACTTTATTGGAAGCGATCACCTTTCCTGGCACTCGATGGTATATTCCACTATCATCTGCTACAATGAATCCTACCACATCTCCATCTTTATAATTAGTCATATTTATCTGTGGCTCTTTGACATAGAGTCCGGAGCCATAGTTTTTAAAAGTCACAACGGTAGATTCTCCATGGTGGATATGAGATACATATTCTGGAGAAAGAGGAACATCTTTATGACCGTAAACCAAATACCTTACAGCGTAGGCTAAGCGTTTACCCACATTTTCTTTGTATGGAGGATGGTTATCCGCTTCCAAACCGCTATCTATTGTGCAAATGCTCAGGCAGTTGGGAACTTCTTCTATTCTTTTTTGCGCCTCCCTCGTCCAAGGTCGTCTATCAGTGGTATTAGGGGTTTCGGAAAATTTTCTGAAAGAGGGTAGCTGGACCACAATAAAAGGCATTTCAGCTTGATTCCAGTTTTTTCTCCAGGAGCCGACTAAGTCTTTCAGACGCTGGCCGTACAATTTCGTTTTTTCTACTGTCCCCCCACTCCCTTCTCCCTGATACCATAATATACCTTTTACTGGAAGCTGGTAGAGGGGAGCTATCATCGCATTGTGATAGGCGTTCATACGGTTAGGGTTTCCGGGGCCGTCAGGCATCTTGGGAGACATCTTGCGTGCTTGAGGTGTCTGCTCCCACCAGCCTTTGCCTTCAGGATTATATGTTGACCTCCATTCTTTAAGCTTTTTGTCGTATTCTTTCTTGGCTTCAGGCCATGCCTTCACTGCTTTCTTGTATCGCTCTAAAAAGGGTGTGTTTTCCTTCCTCTTTTCTAATACCCCTGGAGGTAACCAGGTGGTAATCGGTGTTCCTCCTCTACAGGACTGTATGAGACCAATGGGGACATCTACCTGCTCGGCCAGGTGTAAGCCAAAGAAATAGCCTGTAACGGTAAAAGCACTAACACTTTCTGGGCCTAATAAACTCCAGCCCTCTTTGAAATTTGCTTCCCGTCTAATGTATTCTTGAGGTACATCTGCACCAATTCTTTCCACCTTAAATATGCGGATATTATTTTTTTCATAGGGAATAGGATGTCCTTTATAAAGCTCAGGGTAATTTTCCTTATAGTTACTGATTTGACTATCCATGTTTGATTGCCCTGCGCAGACCCAAATGTCTCCAAAGGTGATATTCTTGAGAGTAACGATATTAAGGCCTTTAATTTCTATGGTGTAATCTCCGCCGGCAGGAGTTGGCGGCAAATTGACCTGCCATTTTCCTTGTTTGACTTTGGATCTATAGGTTTTACCCTTAAATGTTACAGTAATCTCTTTTTCCTTAATTGCGCTACCTCGCAAGGGAATGTGTACCTCACGCTGCAGTACCATATTGTCCGAAAAAACAGGGGCAATACGCACCTGCGCAGAAAGCATAATGCCATTGAATAGGAGGAGTAGAACTACGAATATTTGTTTCATAATGAATCAACGATTTGGCTTTGTGCTTTCCATCTTGATAAAATCGACTTCAATCTGAGCTCCTTTATTTCCTCGGAAGGTAAAGCTCAGAGCGTTGATTTCGCCTTTCCAATTTGAATGATCCAGCGTAATTTCTACTGTTTTGAATTTATTGTCTCGCTGGAGTTCAATCCTGCCCAATTCAAAATTATTCGCTAATGCCGTAATTTGAAGATTCTTTGACGACCGCAGTTTCAGCTTTATCGATTTATCATTTTCAGTGGCATTGATTTTCAGCCCTTCTCTATGAATTGTTCCTTTATTTTTGTCTAAATCAAAATCTAGAAAGCCTAGGAATCCAGCTAGGTTTGACTTTATATCTTTTGAGGTCCAGCCTTCTGTTTGCCACCCTCCACAATCAAAATCAAAGTAAAGCATGCCATCATTGGGGTTCCTTTTATTTAGCGTTTCCCATTTATCTGAAAGCCCATCTCCATCTGTATCTGTGCGATAGGCTTCATATTCCACGTTGACGCCTTCGCCCCAAACTCTGCCTTCTCCATTATTTTTAAGACTGGCGATAGATTCCTCTCCTACTCCCAAGTCGCCCTTAGACAACCAAGCCTCCAACAAGTCTCGATGAACCTGAAGGTCAGCTTTAAAAGCAGGATCTTTTGCTAGATTATTGATCATCGCCGGATCTACTGATACATCATAGAGTTCTTCCAAGGGGCGCTCACCAAAGTATATCTGTTTGTGAATATCCGAGAGTTTGCCATTCTTATAAAGCTCATGGATGTTTTTGGTATAGTACATCTTGTCCCTATACTGCGGTTGTAAGAATATTCGATCAGATTTATAGTTTCTGACATACCTGAATCGATCCGTTCGGATGGACCGTACCCTATCGATGGTGTGGTCTAGGCGATCCTTATGTGCTCCTACATATGTCTTTTTCTCCAGATCTCCTCCGAATAAATTTTGTCCTTCATACCATGTAGGCAGTTCAATTCCTGCCCAGGCTAAAGTGGTAGCCGTGAGATCAAGTGTATTGACCAAATCTGTTCTTACTTTATTTTTTGGTACATACTTATCTGGTCCCATAACCATAAATGGAACGTGCAAGCCTCCCTCGGTCGCCATCTGTTTGTGCCTTAGGAGATTGTTGGCACCATGATCCGAGAAGTAAACGACGATAGTATTTTTATCTAAACCTGCCTCTTTTATTCCTGTCAGGATTTTCCCAATTAAATCATCGTCTACACGAATCGCATCGTAGTGTTGAGCCACCACCTTTTTAAAAACATCATTGTTTGGATAATCAGCAGGAACCCTTACAGCTGCAGGATTTACCTTTCTGCTTTCTGCCAGTTTATCCGTATTATTTTTACCTCCTCTGGTTTGTATCTGTCCAAAGAATGGTTGTTTATCTATTAGTTGTGTAAAGTCGGTTTTGCTACCAGTTTTTATACTATAGACGGCTGCTGGATCCCACACAAAATTGTAGTCGGTTTTACCATTATTGAAGGTGGTGTACCCATGTTCTTTCATGATTTGGGGTAATAGCTTATATCCCTCAGGAAGATAAATTCGTGTATCCTTAGTACGTGAAGAACGATGTTCATGCGCTCCAAAACGAATGGCACTCAGACCAAGCATCATGGCAGATCGAGACGGAGAACATACTGGAGCTGGCGCGAAAGCCCGCTTAAAAAGAACCCCTTGCTCAGCAATAGCGTCAATGTTAGGAGTGGAATTTGCATTGATGACATCTCCGTAGCAACCCATCCATGGAGAGGTGTCTTCGGCATAAATCCATATGATATTGGGTTGTTCTTGTGCATAAGATTTTGTCAGACATCCTATAAGAAACAGCATGACAGATACTAACGCTATGCTTCGTTTTCCAAACATGAGTTTTTTGCTACTTATCATGTTTTTTATTTTGGGGTTTATAATAGGGGCTCTTCGTTTCTGGCTCTACTCCAGTTGCCTCGCAAGCAGCATCCGCATTGAACAATGGCAAATTCTCTTTGTCCCAGAATGGGTTTTTAATATGTGCATCCTTCATCATCGTTCTTATTTCTTCCACAATTTTGGGATGAAGATGGGCAACATTCTCTTGCTCACTTTGATCTGCCTTAACATCGTATAATTCAATGTTAAATCCTTCGCGTCTGTCGAGAACTACCGCCTTCCATTTCCCATAGCGGATGGCGCAATTGGGTTTGCCTTCATAAAGCTCCCAATACAGGAACTCATGCTTCTTTTGTTTCAGGGGCTTTCCCAACAATGTTGGCAACATGGATATGCCGTCTACTTCTCCTACAATGGGTTCATCTGTCAATTCAGAGAGCGTAGGGAGCACATCCCAAAAGGCCGAAGTATGATCGCTTATTGTACCTGAAGGAACTTTCCCCGGCCAATAAGCAAACATAGGTGAACGAATCCCTCCGTCATACATCTGCCTCTTCTTGCCTCTTAATTCTCCAGACGTTTTGAAAAATTCTAAGGTACCTCCCTTACCATGTGCTCCATTATCACTATTGAACATAATTAGCGTGTTTTCATCTAATCCAAGTTCTTTTAGTAGCTCAGCTATTCTTCCAACGTCCTTGCTCATCCGAGAAACCATAGCCGCTTGAATCTTCATTTTTTTAGGCCATTCTTTGTCTGCATATTGAGCCAAGTCTGGGACTTGCCACTTCACATGGGGAATGCAGTAAGCTAGGTACAGGAAGAAAGGTTTCTCGTTATTTTCTTTAATAAACGAAATGGCTTTTTCTGTGAACAAATCGTGACTATAGTCATTCTCTTCTCCTACACTGTTGTTCAACATTTGTTTTTCGCCATTGAGCCATAAGTACTCGGGATAATAGTTATGGGCTTTGCGCTGGTCTGTATAACCATAGAACAAATCGAATCCTTGCTTATTGGGGTTTCCCGAATTATGAAAACCTCCCAAGCCCCATTTGCCAATGCAGGCAGTAGTATAGCCAGCCCGTTTCATCAGCTTGCCCATTGTTTCAGAATTGGCAGGTATAGGTGTCTGGCCATTTGGATAGCCTGGACTGTTGGCTCGGATGTAGGCGTGCCCGGGATGCTTACCGGTCATCAAGGAAGCGCGACTTGGAGCGCAAACGGCATTCCCACAATAATGATCGGTAAACCGCATCCCTTTTAGAGCAAGATCATCTAGCTCTGGTGTTTGAATGTTTTTTTGACCGTTGTACCCCACCTCGCCATACCCCAGGTCATCGCACAGAATGTAGATGACGTTTGGTTGTTTTAAATTATGCGGTGTAGTACCTTGTAAGTTTACTGTTGATAAGATTAGTGCTGCAATTGAAAGTAAATTTCTTAAAACCATTTTGGGATGTATTTAATACTTCTTCAGCGTGACTCATACGTACGCGTGTAGCAAAATAAGTTTTCACCGATATGATGAAGAGATAAGTCCCTACTAGTCTCTTACTTCCGGTTTCAAAAAAGGCTTAGCAATATATCCTTCAATTCTAACCAGATAGTAGCCAGGTTCAATATCTGAAATGTCCAGCGTGTCCTTTACAACTGCTTGTTTGATGATTTGTCCAGATATAGTTACAATTTCAGCCAAGCATTGATCTCGAATCCCTTCGAAAAATAGTACATCAGTAGCCGGATTAGGAAACAGCTTAAACTTAGCCGGAGGATAAAACCCTGGCTCATTATTCGAGCTTACTACATCATACTTGGCGTTACTGGCACCAATATTTACTTGCCCCTCCCTCCATTCAATCAGATTACCCAAAATATCAACCTCCGGCCAAGGAGTAACATCACTAAAAACACCATGCCCCGCACCAGGTATTGCCGGCCCCCTAAGCGCAATTCCAGCATTTTCTACTAAACTTATTGAATCCAGGAGATAACCTTCAGCAACTCCCGAACCCGGATCAGAAAAAACAGGGTCACCAAATACAGGTGATGAATCGTGGTCGGAGAAATTTGTATTTACATTGCCATGGAACAAGTTATTAGTCATATAGAGCGGCGTTCCATTATTCTTAACTACCACCTGTTGTCCGCCCATGCTTGCTCCATTGATGGCGTGGAATATATTGTTATAAATGAAGGTGTTGGTGGCATTGATATCGATAGCCGTAGAAAAGTCCCTGTCAATATATACCGTGTTATTGTATATGTAACTGCTATCACTTTGATGAATAGAACCACCCGCTGCTTTTTCGTTCAGCCAAATGGTATGATTACTATTTACCCATCCCGGGTTTGACCTCCAGCCATCATTCACACTGATATTGAATCTGTAAACCGCATTTAGGTTGCCTCCTAGAATTTCCACAAAACCTCCTTCGCTGTCTTCCATGTAATTGTACTGCACGAAAGTGTTTACGTTATCATGATCGACATGAATACCGTGCGAATCAAGAATGCCTCTAACGTGATAGGAATTGTTATATTGAATCACAGTATTAATACACTTCCACGTCCAAACAGCGCTCCCTCTACCTGGCATGCGTGGATCCAAGGTAGAGCCGGGATAATTAAACGTATTGTTTTCAATGATACAATTATAGGTTCGGATCGGTAAAACGCAGGTACCTCCGGTATGGTGGAATTCATTGTTGCGCACAATGACATTAGCTATTCTGTTCAGGCTATCGTTACCCGTATTATTGTTGGCCCCTGGAAGCTTCAGATGTACGCCCAAGCGCTGTAAATTTTCAAACAAACAATTTTCTATGAGTACTCCATCAATGTTACCAACTTTTCCCGGCCAGTTCCAACTAGAGAATATTCGTATACCGGCTGGATTAAATGCATTAAATGCTGACTGGTTTGCTGGGTCAACCGTTTTAAGGGCGTAAACATTTCGAATTTCTACATTTCTAAAGGCAAAATTACTTAATGTGACCCCTTGGTCGTTCATGATATGAATACCGTAGGCTTCGGCCTCGTCGACCCCTGGTCGGGTTATAAGCCTTTCATTATGTACTTCGAGATTTTCAAATACGATATTGTCATTATTATGAACCCACACCGCTTCCCGATAATCGCCTCCATTAGCGGCTCCTGCTTCTCCGGTAAGGATTGGTTTGGCACCATTGCCATAAGATGTGATTACAATAGGGTTGCTTTCAGCACCTGATCCGTTTACTACAAAATGGCCATCAAAACGGTCGCCCCTTTTAAAGAAAACGGTATCTCCAGGAAATAAAGCAACTGAGCTGATTTGTGATAAGGTTTTCAATGGCTCCACCGCTGTTCCCGGGTTATGGTCATCTCCTTCTGAACTACTCAGATAGTATGATGTTGCCAAAAGATTGCTGTACATAAAGCAAGCTAAAACGAGCAACAGAGCTCCTCTAAAATTTTTGAAGAATTTAATTTTCATAATTAGTATAATAGGTATGGCAAAAATAGAGCAGATGATGCCATGAAAGCATTCAATTCTTAACCAAGCCTGACCAAATATTAACTGCTTTGGGGAGACTAATCTTGAAAACAAGCAAAATATGAGTAATGCGATCGAAGCCCAGTTTTACGACATAGACTGGTCTGATATAAGATGATACAGTAAAATACGGAAAGTAACAGATAAATCCTGCCTATAACAAGCCGCCTGTATTAGCTATTTTGGCTTGGCTGAAATTCTAGGGCAAGCTCAAAAAACAATCAGGGTCAGTGGGTGAAGGGATGTGGAAATTGCGAATGGCCGTCAATGCGTAGCAGTTAGGGTTTATCCCAGTTTGGAAAAAACCACCGGAGTTTCAGTCAGATCACAGGGAAGTGCCGCCAAAATCATTACACTTGATGCCTGGCAAATGAATAGTATCTATGAAAAATAACCTTCTTAGACAAAAAGAATAAGCTCATGTTTAGAAATTCCAATCCTTTGATTTACCTACTATTGTTCTGGTGGGTGAGTCTTTGGTACAGTTGTGCACGATCCATCGAAGAGGTAGTACCTCCGCAGGAACCCATGGAGGAAGAAAAAAGCTATGCCCTCGTCTGGGCGGAGGAATTTGAAGTAGATGGGGCTCCTGATCCCAATAACTGGTCCTTTGAACAAGGCTTTGTCCGAAACCGGGAACTTCAATGGTATCAGGAAGACAATGCATTTGTAGAAAATGGGGTATTAGTCATTGAGGGAAGAAGAGATACCTTTCCCAATCCCAACTATGATCCGACCAAGCCTGATTGGAGAATTAACCGCCCTGAGATCCAATATACTTCTTCCAGTCTCCATACCTTAAACAAGCATAGCTGGAAATACGGCCGGTTTGAAATACGCGCAAAAATCAGGGCTGAAGAGGGCTTATGGCCAGCCATTTGGACATTAGGTACAGGCCACGAATGGCCCAGTGGTGGAGAGATCGATATCATGGAGTATTATGACGGCAATATTCTCGCCAATGCAGCTTGGGCAGGCGCTGAAAGATGGCAAGCTATCTGGGATGATTCCAGAACGCCCGTATCTAGTTTTGGCGATCCCGGCTGGGATCAGAAATTTCATATATGGCGTATGGATTGGGAGGCAGCGGAAATCAAGATCTATCTGGACGATCAGTTACTCAATACCATTGATCTGAGCAAAACCATCAATCAAAGCGGGAATGTCAACAATCCCTTTCGGGAGCCAAAGCACTATATTCTGCTCAACCTTGCCATCGGAGGCCAAAATGGTGGCAATCCTAAAGCTACGCCCTTTCCCTCTCGCTATGAAATTGATTATGTGCGAGTCTATCAGAAACAATGATGAACGTTTTGTTGGATACATCGCGATACATCCGGTATAATGATAAGAGTGAAGCGCTTTAAGTACTGTGACCATAGATGCTCCCGTTTTACTGCTGCGCTTTTGGCGACCGGGCTTCACACTTAATTTCGGTAGATCTTTCTAAGCTCGATCTTATCCGCCAATTTGATACGTAGAAAATAACTTCCTGCTGGAAAGGAAGATAGCTTGACCCTATGACCTGTGTTTTGACGGAATAGCACCTGCCCCATCGCGTTTAGGACCTGTATTTCCAGGACTGGCTGGTCTGTTTCGATGTAGAAATCACCGGCTGAAGGATTGGGGTAAATTTTTAGGTCTTCTTCAGCAGAAAAGAGCTGTTCTGTGTGGACTAGTCCGCAATTGGTGGACGGCAAGACCCCTGGAAGCATGGCCCCGAAGACATCAAAGGCGTCATACTCAGCCGGAATATCATCGATACAGGCATGTTTTATTCCTATCGTGTAGAAGAGAGAAAACTGATCAGCCACACTTCCGTTTTGAATGTTCAAACTGTCCAATTTGGTTAAGCCTTCAATTCTAAGACTAGCTGTAATTCCCGGCAAATTTGAAATATCTAGAGTCCGGAGGAGGACACAATCCGCCACCCAAAGCCACTGTAAACTATCTAAAGCTAGATCAGATACTTGAAGTAAACTATCCAGAGACCATATCTTGAGGTACCGTAAATTGGGAAAGAAATTCAAATCTTGGATTGCGCTAATGGAATACTCATCTGAGAAATCTTCTAAGGCCAGCCACTCTACTGCCAATGCCTCACTTTCCTGAATTTCGCCATCGCCATTCAGGTCCACCGGTAAATCATTTGAAAAATTGATTGTACTATGGGTGGTATCTACACAAAGTTCATGTACCAGGTAATCTTTCAAGCTTAGATCTGAGAAGTTGATGGTTTGCCCAGCAGCAATCGCTTGTAAGACTAATAGCAAAGAGAGAATCATCAGAGCTTGGCGCATCGGTACTGTATTTGGGATGTTTGAACTTCCTAATTCTAAAACATAAGGACTTCTACTAAATGTACGAAGCAATTGGTAAAAAAGGGCACCGTGCAAAATTT
>JAHQWA010000291.1 GCA_019634045.1 Saprospiraceae bacterium | reverse complement strand
TATGAATGATAAGATTCTTAGAATTGGCAATAAAGAGCGCAAGCGCCCTCTCAATGACTGCGTGTTTTCTAAGCCTTCAAGGGTAGACATTCGCATCGGTGCATAGCGCTGCCGATAGTTACGAAAGTACCACCAGGCTATTATGGGTAATAATAGCAATAGCACAAAGAAAACCGGACTTACAAAGGTTATGTTCTCCAATAATCCAAGCATACAACTTATTCTAGAGCTTCTGACTTGTCTTCTTCTTCAGGTTCTTCCGTTGGTTCATCTTCTTCTACCGGCTTCGGTTGAGGTTTGGTCTGGACGACAAAGGTTTCTAATTTGTCCAAACCTGCAGCATGTACTTCCACCGGCGGAATAGCCTTAGCGAATTTCACTAAATCTGCTGTTTGTAGGATTTTATTCAGTTCATCTCGCCAATCTTCTCCAACCTCATCCAGTTTTTTGAGATCCTCAATAATCTCATCGGAGGTGGATTCCAAGGCTTTGATCTTAAACCTATCCTCAAGGTATTCCCTCAAAATGAAAGTTAGCTCACTTTGATAGGCTTTAATTTTATTCTGTTGCCAGAGTTTTGAAGCCCGAAGTGATTCAATCTTCTCCATGGCTACCTCATAAGGCGGACGCTTTATGACCAAGGGGGCAAGCTCTTCCTGATTCTGACTCCTTTTGTAAAAGAAATATCCCAAAAAGCCCAACAAGGCTACTATACCAATCCCGATAAGAACAAATAAATAGTCTTCGATGGTCTTCTCCTCCGCGATAATCCCTTTAATTGGTTGTAACTGTACCGTATCCTGGCTAACGGGATAGGGGTTGACAATCAGTAGGAGTGTATTGGTGTTGACGGTTTGGCGTTGATCACCGGAGAGGAAACTTACGGGAATCTGAGGGATCAGATATTGCCCCGAGTCGAAGGAAGTTAGAATCAAAGTCTGATGGAGCAGGTTGCCTTCGCTGGAAGGAACGGTATCCACCGGATATACCTTTAACAATTCAATCCCTTCGGTATTTTCGATACCAGATAGATCTGCTACCTCAAAAGACATTCCTGAAGGGTAGCTAATGTCCAACTCCATCCTGATCTGGTCCCCAATCAAGATATCGTTTTTGTTTAAAGCCGCACTAACCGATTGCGCTCCACCAAGTTGACTCAGTAAGCACAAAAGAAATGATAGTCCAAAGCTCCATGAAAGCGATAATTTCCGCAATTCCTTCATATCAATTACTCCGCTTTTTGAAAAACTTGAGTAGAGCATTTACGTAGGATTCGTTGGTACGAATACTAACCGCATCGGCACCACTTTTTAAGAAAGCTGAGCGAAAATATTGGTAGTGTTCTGAATACCAATTGGCATATTGTTCTCTAACTCTAGAAGAGGAAGTATCGATCCAGCGCATGGCACCTGTTTCAGCATCAGATGCTCGTAGCAATCCGACGTTCGGCAATTCCTCTTCTCGAGGATCCACCATATGGATGCCAACTACATCGTGCTTCCTTGCGGCTATTCGAAGAGCCGCTTCGTAGTTCTTGGTCATGAAATCCGAAAGCAAGAAGCAGATACTTCTTTTCTTTACAACATTGTTAAAATACTGCAATGTGCTTTCTATATCTGTACCTTGGTTTTGAGGTTTGAAATCAATTAGTTCTCGGATGATTCGCAGAATATGTTGCTTCCCTTTTTTGGGAGGGATGAATTTTTCCACCTTATCTGAGAAAAAGATTACACCTACCTTATCGTTGTTATTGATGGCGGAAAAGGCTAGAACTGCACAGATTTCCGTTAAGATTTCATTCTTCAGCTGATTGACGGTTCCAAAAAAGGAAGATCGACTAACATCAATCAATAGCATCACCGTCAACTCCCGCTCCTCTTCGAAGATCTTTACGTAGGGGTCGCCTGTCCTGGCAGTTACATTCCAATCAATATTACGGACATCATCACCAAATTGATAATTGCGAACCTCACTGAAAGACATACCGCGTCCTTTGAAAGCACTATGGTACTCTCCAGAGAAGATGTGTCGACTCAAACCTTTCGTTTTTATCTCAATCTTCCGAACTTTTTTGAGCAGTTCACTAGTTTCCACAGGCGATCGTTAAGGTACTTCTACAGTGTCTAAAATCTTATTGATGATATCTTCTTGTGTCACGTTTTCAGCCTCAGCTTCATAGGTCAACCCAATTCTGTGGCGCATTACATCATGGCACACTTGGCGCACGTCCTCGGGAATGACATAGCCTCTGCGTTTAAGAAAGGCGTATGCCTTAGCGGATTTAGCCAAAGCAATACTAGCCCGAGGAGAGCCACCATAATTAATGAGTGCTTGTAAGCTACTTAGGTTGTAGTCTCCTGGGGTTCGGGTAGAGAACACGATATCCAGGATATATTTCTCGATCTTTTCATCCATGTAGACCTTATTCACCGACTCTCTAGCCTTGAGAATAGATGCAGGGTCTACGACGGGCTTAATCTCCGGAAACCCTCCCGTTTGTAGATTTCGGCGAATGATCTCTCTTTCGTCCTCTTTCGTTGGATAGGTGATTTTTACCTTCAACATGAAACGATCCACTTGTGCTTCTGGTAAAGGGTAGGTTCCTTCCTGCTCAATTGGGTTTTGAGTAGCCAGCACGAGAAACGGCTCTTGTAGTGGATAGGTCTCACCTCCAATCGTTACCTGACGTTCTTGCATGGCTTCCAGCAAGGCACTTTGTACCTTTGCCGGAGCTCGGTTGATTTCATCCGCTAGAATAAAGTTGGCAAAGATGGGACCTTTGCGAACAGTAAATTCATTTTTGCTAGGATTGAATATCATAGTACCGATGATATCGGCAGGGAGAAGATCAGGCGTAAATTGGATACGGTTAAATTTGGCATCCACTGCTTTAGAGAGGGTATTGATGGCCAAGGTTTTGGCTAATCCAGGAAGCCCTTCCAGTAAAACATGGCCTTTTGTCAGCAATCCGAGCATCAATCTCTCGATCATGTGACGTTGCCCAACAATAACTTTTGCCGTTTCCTCATTTAGTTTTTCAACGAAAGCACTATCTATATAGATCTGTTGATTCAGCGCTTCAATATCTACTGATTGCATAGTTTTTTTGGGTTTATCTGCCCATGGGGAGCCTTTTTTCTCATACAACTCCCACTAAAAATAAGTTGTTATTCAAAAAGGCCTGATATTACAAAAAATGCTGTAGTAAAAGGCTCACAAATTTGCTAATTTTTTCTAAGAATGCCTAAACTCTCGCAAATTCGGAAAATGGGTTTAAGATCGATTTAAAACTTATTAACTAAATCTTAACAGTTATGCTAAATCGCTTATCATCAGTCCTTATTACACTTCTTTTGTTTTGGGGTTCAAGTGCTGCCGGACAAATGAAGAACGAGCAAGCAGCTACGAACTTAGAACAGCTGCGACAGAACGTACTGGTTGTGCGATTGCCATCGCAAAGCAAAAAAATTAATGCCTTGGCAGATTTGGCTGAAAAGACTGAAGTTTCTACACAGGAACGAGCGCGAGCAAAGTTGCAATGGGAGACCACAAAAGCCGAGGCCCGGGCAGAAGCTATGATCATTCAGGCCTCGTTTAGCAATTATTTCGATTATGCGCCCGTTTTATTTATGTACGATTATGCCAGCCCAAAGTTGACAAAAGGTGAACGAACCGGCTTTTTTCTGGATAAGAACCTAGAAGCATCCGATGCTGTTTTAGATCAAGAGCCCTTCTACATATTAGATATTGGCTACACCGACCCCTCCAATTCTGCTAGAAGTTTTGCCTTTATCATAAAGGATCAGTCGTACCAATCATTATCTGCACCTTTTCCCTATGCACAACGCATTAACACGCCTGCGCTGGCTTTTGATCAGCTTCTGGGCAGAAATAGTATGGAAAAATACTACCGAAAGGCCGTAATTCGACTTAATAAACGCTTGTATCGGGCAGCAGGTCGTGTACCAACACCCTAATGGATTCACTTCTTGTACATCGAAAAGATTGTTTAAAATTAAATTGATCATGAGCATTAAGCCATATTTGGGCGCACTTCTACTAACGATTTCTCTCTGTTTCAATCTTTCAGCTCAATCCTATACAAGTGTTAAGCAATTGAAGGGAAAGTGGAAGAAGCAATACGAAAGAGCACAAGGTGCTGCACGGGCAGAGCAATTTGAGGCATCGGTAGAAATTTTAGATAAACTCCTGGCTGCTGTCCCCGATTTTGCTGATGGTTATTATCTACGAGCCGGGGTGCAATTTGAACTTCGGAATCGAGAAGAGGCTGAGGCAGATTTCGAGCAGTTGTTCAAAGTTGCTCCGGACTACTCTATTCGAGCCCTTTATCGCCTTGCCAGGACGGAACTTACCTTGGGTAAATATCAAGAGGCGGCGGATCATTTTGCCACCTACCTGGCGAAGAATCCGAAAAGTGAAGTCCGAAAAAAATTAGCTGAGAAACTCCTCGCTAATGCTAAGTTTGCCACCCAGGCAGTAGCCAATCCTGTGCCCTTTGAGCCCAGTAATTTAGGAGAAAACATAAATACTGGTGGACAAGAATACCTGCCCACTTTTTCCGCTGATGGAGCCACTTTGATCTACACCAAACGAGTAAATGGCCAGGAAGACTTTTTTTATAGTGAAAAAGCCAATGGTGAATGGCAGCCGGGCAGGCCAATGTCCTCCCTTAACACTCCCCTTAATGAAGGGGCCCAAAGTCTTTCCGGAGATGGACGACTTTTAGTGTTCACGGCTTGCACCGGCGGTATGAGCGGTGGCAGTTGTGATCTTTATTATTCAGAATACAAGTATCAAAAGTGGACCCGACCCAGCCTGCTTCCTGGGAAGGTAAATACTAAATATTGGGAATCTCAACCTTCGCTTTCAGCAGATGGTCGAGTGCTCTATTTTGCTAGTGATCGGCCAGGGGGTATCGGACGGCGTGACATCTGGAAGAGTGAGCAACAAAAAGATGGTAATTGGAGCGCTCCGGTTAATCTTGGCCCCATGGTTAACACCCCAGATCATGATCAGTGCCCTTACCTGCATGCGGATGGACAGACTTTATATTTCTGTTCAGATGGCTGGCCGGGAATGGGGGGTAATGATTTGTACCTATCCAGACAAGATGAAAAAGGGAAATGGACAGAACCGGAAAATCTCGGTTACCCCATCAATACGGTTGCGAACGAAGGCACCTTGGTAGTTAGTCTTGATGGTCAAACGGCTTATTTCGCAACGGACAAAAATACATTGGGAGGGAAAACGGCTTCATCAAATACTTTCGTAAATAACGATATCTACAGTTTCCCTTTACACAAAGCTGCGCAACCTGCCCGAGTGACCTACGTGAAGGCCACTGTTTTTGATAGCCGAACCAAAGAACGCTTGGAAGCAAAAGTGGAATTTTTTGATCTGACTTCAGGCAATTTACATGCTACTAAATTAACAGACAGGGCAGGGGAGTTTTTGGTGACTATGCCTTTAGGAAAAGATTACGCTTTGAATGTAGCGAAGGAGGGCTACCTATTCTTCTCCGAAAATTTTGCCTTAGCGAAGGAAGGAACACTGGAAAAACCATATGAATTAAAAGTTGGGCTGGAACGATTTGTAGAAGTTAAGGAAGAGGCTCGCCCTCCCAAACCAGTGGTGCTGCGGAATATTTTCTTCAAAACCGGATCAGCTGTCTTGCTGCCTACCTCTACGAATGAACTGCAAAAACTATTGGAGCTGCTAAATAATCGCAAAGAGTTACGCATACAGATCAATGGGCATACAGACAATGTTGGTACAGAGGAAGCCAATCAACAGTTGTCAGAGGCGCGGGCCAAGGCGGTATATGATTGGTTAATCTCCAAGGAGATTCCTGTGACTCGACTAAGTTTCAAAGGTTTTGGCGAAAGCCAACCTATCGATAGTAATGATACGGAACAAGGCCGGAAAAACAACCGACGCACCGAGTTTCAAATTGTGCAATAGGTGAAGTTCCATCGCCAAACGCTGAAGGTCACGGTAGTCGAGGTGTCTGCAAACGCACCGAGCGAATACGGAAGTAATCGTATAAGGTGGCGTCCACTGCCATTTGCTGTCCACTTGTATTATCAATGATAATATTGAAATCATGATCTTTCCAAAAAGGACTTTGGAACAAGCTATGAATATCCCACCCAAACAAGTGTAGTTTGCCTCTCCATTGTTGCAACTCATAATTTTCCTCCACTGCTGTCTTCCTCAATTGATGCCTGAGGCAATGTTCGAAGAAATTGGCATAGCCCATACAATTTGCTTTTGGTCTTTTTAGCAATTGGATAGGGTCGCTTGAACTAGAAGCTGTGGTGAAAGAGAGATGTTGAGCTGTATAACGCAAAGCTAGGGCTATGTGCTTTTGGGGAGATGCTGTTGGTTGAATCGCTATAGATTCCTTGACTCTTGTCCGGAAAGTGTCAGATTTGTCCGGAAATTGTACCTGCTCAATCGGGACATATACAAAGCACAAGCGGAAAACCTGCCCTCGAAAGACAAGCAAGAAGCAAAAGCCAATAAGTGCTATCTTTAAAGTACGCTTCATACATTTAGACAAGTCGACTTATGCAAAGATATTTCTTCTTAGGTACTTTGATCAGCGGTTTATTGCTGATGTTTTATCTATACCTCCTGCACTTCAATGATTATAGTGAAACAGAATTGGTACGCGTTTCCTACTATTGGCTACCCTTGATCATCTTTGGTTTATCTGGTACACTGGCTATAAGTAAGGAAGACAGGGGAGAATATCTTAAGATGGGAAATACTCCTATAGCCTATGCTCTGATTAGAACCGTCATTGGTTTATCTCTGATGATACTATTTTTTGAGCTAATATTTCCAGGGTTATAGGGAGTTAGCTGTAGCAGAAAATACAAGAGCGACCTAGGTAAACCTGGCCGCTCTCTTGATTCATTTCGTTCGTTGTGTCGACGAATTAGTAGCGTCCACCGCCACCATATCCACCGCCACCACCGTAGCCGCCACCGCCGCCGTATCCACCGCGACCGCCGCCACCATAACCTCCACGTCCACCGCCGCGACCGCCACGGTTTTCTCTTGGTTCGGCTTTTTTAACTACAATGGTTCTGCCATCAAACTCAGTGTCATTCAAGGCTTCAATAGCCGCAAGACCTTCTTCGTCATTAGGCATTTCGACAAATCCATATCCTTTCGACTTTCCAGTGAATTTGTCAGAGATGATTTTTACTGAATCTACGTCTCCATACGCTTCAAATGCTTCCCGCAAATACGCTTCATCAGTGGCAAAATTCAATTTTGCTACAAAAATGTTCATTACAAAAAATTTAAATGCTAAAAACAAGTACCAATTAAGCAGCAAAATGGATTTCAAAATAAGGATGAGCTTATCAATAAGAAAACTTTGCTATCTCAAAAAGAACTTTTACATATCTATACAAAGTTATTCCAATTACCTCAATAATGCCAGTTTTTTTAAGTGTAGCTTGTTTAGGAGAGGTAATGGGTTGTTAATTAGGAGTTTATATGTTTTATATATGTTTGTTTTGTGTCAATTTTAGGGTAGTTAAATTATTGTTAGGCGTGAAATGAAGGCAATAGGTGGGCATGGTGAACGACTATCCACAACAACTATATTTCCCAAATTGTAGCTGGGAGTCTACGCTTTGAGCCGGTCCACCTTTTTCCCAATAATGGGAAAAGCGGGTACTTCAAGCCAACACGGGAATGGATAAAGATCAGGCTTGCTATTGCTCTTCTATTGATAGAAAAAATAATGTCGGAATGGAAAAGTCGGTTGAAGGAGTTTAAGCTAAACGTTGAGGTAGCTCATCAGCGCATCATAACGCTCTTTCAGTGCTTCTTGATAATTACTCTCGTTGAAGGAAGCTTTGATTTGATACTCAAAACGTTCGAAAGTATTTAGAATGGAGTAAATGTCCTGGCTATTGACTTTCAAGGTGACGTGGAAGATCGTTGCATCGGCTTGAGAAGAGATAAACGAACTGAGAATGAAAGAACCTTCCGATTCAACGATGCGAGCAATCTCTACCAAGGAATAATCCCTTCTAGGAACTTCTAGGACAATGATAGAACCTGTATCCTGAAAAGAACTGGTGCTTGCAAAGAACTGTAAAAGATCCTCCAAGGTAATCAAGCCAGTGTAATTGCCTTGTGCATCTACTACCGGCACCACGGTTAACTTGAAGTCGGCTAACACTCGCATGACTTCATAGACATGATCACTTGCCAAAACGCGCATATGTGGAAGACTCAATCTATAAGAGCCAACGGCTTCTTCCACATCATTATTCAAAATGTCATCTTCTGACAAGAGTCCTAGTAGCTGGGTGTTATTGACAACAGGAAGGTGTTTTACATAAAAATCCCCCATCATGCCCAAGGCTTCATCCCCCGTATCGGAGGTACGCAAGGGGATCACACTATCAGATACTAGATTCTCTGCGATCATGTTAATTGTGGTATGTTTTGACCTTTCACGATATAGTGGAAAGGCATTTCTTTACTTTAACGAAAACCGAAGAGGAAATGTTAATCTATCCAAGCAATTTTTTCTTTTGCACAGTAAATTCCTCTTCTGTCAACAAGCCTTTCTCCTTTAGCTCGCCGAGTCGTTGCAGTTGCTCTAGTAGGTCATTGGAGGTGTTGTTGGGAATGGCATCCAGGAGGTTTTCCTTTGGAGCTTCTAATTGTGGTGTGAGTTGGAAGTTGTTTTGTTCAAACTGTTCAAATTGATCCTGGATACGCAAGAAAGCCAAGGCGTCATGTTCCTTAATTTTTTGCACATCATTGAATCCGAAGCTTACCGCTTTATCAAGGTGATAGAAAGCCCTTTCGGCATTTTCCATTAAGGAAAAAGAGCAAGCCAAGTTGAAGTGAACGGCAATATCTTTAGGGTTGATTTCCAATGCTTTTTCGAAATCCTCAATCGCACCTTCATAATCGTACTCTCTATACTTTTCTAGGCCACTAGATTTGAACGGGTTGTGCCGGCGTTTAGGAGTCGGTGTTGGGCGCTGGCGTTGGCGAGCCGGAGGAGCTTGAGGTCGTTGGCGAGGCCTTTCTCGGCGTTGCTCACGTTGTTCCCAGCGTTCTCGTCGATCTTGAGTCCGTTTGTCATACCGGTTTTGCCGTTGGTGGAACATTTCTCGATTGTATTTCTCATCAAACTCCACCTTGTCCATTGCGAAAAATGCGATAGCGTCTATCAGGGCGATGATCCAAGAAACCCAAAAGAAAAACATATATAAGATCCCTAAACCAATCTGCCCCAGATAAAATCGGTGAATACCTAACCAGCCAAAAAATAAAGCCAGTATACCAGCTACATTCTTATCCTTCATTCGTATTTCTTAATCAATAAGTAAGGAATTCCTTTACACAATATCTTTAATAATCCGCCAATTATCAAATTAATAAACATTTCAATAATGTTTTAGATTTAGAATCCTTAAAAATATACCAAAATGCTTTCTCGGTAGATAATTGGCGACTTCTAAGGGTCCAGCGGACTACGATTTATGGATAGATGCAAATTTAGAGCGAATAGTTGTTTTGAAACTTAAATTGCCAGAAATTTGAACTTACTCCCGCTGCTTGGAGTCTATAATAATGGTCACCGGGCCATCGTTAATCAATGCGACTTTCATATCCGCACCGAAAGTACCCGTACCAATGCTTTTACCGGTTAAAGCTTCTAGTTTTTGGATGAATTTTTCGTACATCGGAATCGCAAAATCCGGTTTAGAAGCCTTTAGGTAAGAGGGACGATTCCCTTTCTTGGTACTAGCATGGAGGGTAAACTGACTCACAACTAGTATCTCACCTTCTTTATCCATCACCGACTTATTCATCACGCCAGCCTCATCATTGAAGATCCGTAACTTACTGATCTTGCCACATAACCAATCAATATCTGCTTCCGTATCTGCATCCTCAATACCTAGAAGAATTAACAATCCATGACTGATGGATGATTTCACCTTTTGATCGATTGTGACGGAGGCTTCACTTACTCGTTGAATAACTATACGCATCCTTAGCTTATTTATGGAAAATCAGAAAAATGGCTGGCCTTTTATGCAAGTTTGGGGGGCTGTTTTTTTTCCACTCTGCTACACTTTGGGTCTTAATGTATTGAGTAGGAAGCGTAAGATCTGCTGCTATGCAGAAGCGCGTCCTATTCTGTAAGGTTTGTAAGATCGTTTCAATTAAGCCCATATTGCGGTAGGGGGTTTCGATAAACAGTTGTGTTTGGTCCTGTTTGCTGGCCAGTTGCTCCAGGCGTTTCAGTTCCCGAACAAGTTCTGGGCGCTTCTGGGGTAAATAGCCATGGAAGGCAAAGGACTGTCCGTTCATTCCGGAAGCCATCAGGGCTAGCAAGATAGATGAAGGGCCGACCAAGGGGACTACTTCAATTCCCTTTTTATGGGCTAAACTGACAATGGCCGCGCCTGGATCTGCGACGCCTGGGCTCCCCGCTTCGGAGACCAAACCGATATCCTGCCCATTTAATGCTGGAGCGAGGAAGCTAGCAAACTCCTCCGGTGCGGTTCGCTTATTTAACTCAAAGTAGGTAACCTCTTGCAGCGGATGTGGGAAACCACTGGCTTTCATGAAGTGTCGAGCCGTTTTAGCCCGTTCAGCGATCAAGACTTTGATGCCATGGAGTACATCCAGCAGGTATTTTGGTAAAACGTGCATCCCGTCTTCACCTAATGGAGTTGGAATGAGATATAATTTTCCAGTTTTGCCCATGTGCGCAAGATAAGAACTAGAAGTTTTTTGATCCACAAAAATTTGCAAGCACTGGGCTTTGCGTATATCTTTGATCTCCCAAATGCAATTATGAGTCAGACTTATACCATCAAGCTTCCTCAATTCGAAGGGCCTTTCGACCTGCTCCTCTTCTTTATCGAACGAGATGAGCTTGATATCCATGATATTCCCATTTCAAAGATCACAGATGACTTCCTCGCCTACATACGGCAAATGGAGTCTATGAATATCGATCTGGCTAGCGAATTTATTTTGGTGGCGGCTACCTTATGTCGGATTAAGGCCAAGCTCTTATTACCTAGAAAACCAGTAGACGAGGAAGGAAATGAAATTGATCCTCGAGAAGAATTGGTACAGCGACTGTTGGAGTACAAACGCTACAAAAGCGTTTTGGAGGAGATGCGCCATTTGGAGGAAAGCCGATCCTTGCGAAATCACCGAGGAAATACTTCTCGAGAACTCAAGCACATCGCAACCAAAGCCTTGGTGGATGCGGAATTAGAGTCAATTAATCTGTTTAAGATTCTACGAGCTTTTGAACGCGTTATGCAACGCTTTGAAGATTCTCATCCAGGAACTATACACCAAATTGTTCAATGGGGATTCACGATTGAAGATCAGCAAAACTACATTATAGAAAAGGTGACTACCTTTAAGAATGTGACTTTTAGAATGCTTTTTGGGGCCTGCGAAAACCGCATTCACGCCATTGTAACCTTCCTAGCCTTATTGGAGTTGCTGAATATGGAAAAGGTCAGTATTGTGATGGGGGAAGGGAATAACAACTTCTGGTTGAGCCCACCACGGGAGAAGACGCCTGAAGAGCTTGCCATGGAGGAAGAAGAATAGGTCTTAAGCAGCGGCCCACCTGCGCAGGAGTTAAATGATCAATATAATTGGGGCGACAGATTATCTCCGAACGAGCCAGCTATCGACATCTGCTCGGAGATGAGTAAGAGAGCAGATCTAAATCTGCTCTCTTACTAAATCTGCACTAACTATTTAATTTATAACTAATCTTCGGATTACCCATTTATCACCAATCTGCATCCTCACCCAGTACAAGCCGGTATTGAGTCCTTCCACATCCACGCTGGTTCTACGAGACTCGATGATTCTGCTT
>JAHQWA010000290.1 GCA_019634045.1 Saprospiraceae bacterium | reverse complement strand
GATCTTCACCATTACCGTCTACGATAATGGTTGGGCAACTTATAATGGGAAACTTTACACCGACAAATTGGGGCTATTGAACGAAACCGAAGAAGCCATTTCTTTCCGTGCGGATTTTATGTTGGATGAGGCCTTTCAACGCTATTTTTTCGAACAGAATGAAGCTCTGCAACAACAAGGGCGGGCTAGTTTTGCCTTGGGATTTCCGCTGGTTGGGAAAAGAGAAGGAAATCAAGAAATTCTAACGCCACTGCTCATTTGGGAATTGACGCTCGCTGCTGATCCCGAACGGGCACAAACCTGGATCATCCGCCAAGCTACGCAACAGACGAGCTTTTTCAACCGACAATTGATGCCTTATACGCCTGCAGCAGCATGGGAGCAGGTGCGCCCACTAGTGGAATCACTGGAACGCAAGGGGCAGGATAGTCCTGATGTGTTAGCAAGACTTTGCAATGAATTGGCCGAGACCAGCCATTTTGGCTTAGAGGAAAGTGCGATTAGTTTAGGACCCATCCCCAAAGCGGTTTTTTCACTCTCGGCTGAGGATGAACTACATATCCATTGGGCAGGCGTTTTTGGGAATTTTCAACTGGATCAGTATTGGCAAGTGGAAGGGGCCGTGCGTACCGAAGAACCAGCTGTCAAAGCACCGGACTTGTTGGCCGTTGGGCCAAGAGTGCTGGACCCTTGGCAGGCGGCAGCCTTTGAACACGCCTTAACAAAGCCAGAAACAAGAGTAAATGGTCCAGAGGGTAGCGGCAAAACCTATCTCCTGATGCAGCTCCTCGCAAGCCTGGTGTATCAGCAAAAAAAGGTGATGATTCTTGCTCCGAAGGTGGATGACCTTGCCCTTTTGCTGAGAGAAGTGGAATCGATTGGCCTGCATCCACATAGCCTGTTAATTGACAATGGGCAAACGATTTTAGCAGAATTGCAGCAAAAATTAAAGGACCTGAGTCAAACGACTCGAAATGGCAAACTTAGTACTAACAAGAATTTTGCGAAGGTTTTGTCTAAATGGCAGAAGGAAAAGGAAAAACTAGATCAACTATATCAAGCTTCCAGAACAGCGACTTTTGGAGCCTTCAGTCGCATTGATACCTTGGCCTTTATGTTGCGGTCAGGACGAACCGAAGGGAAAGAGCTTTTGGCCAGTCAGCTGGATCCTAAAGATTTTGAATTCTCTCCGCAGGAAATGGAGCGACTTAGCGAGGCGATCGAAGGTAGCGAGCCTCTATTTGGAGAGATTCGAACGCTTGCACATCCCCTGAATAACCTAAATGCCGGGATATTCCTGCACAAAGAAAAAGAGGAAGCGCTAGCTTTTATCCAAAACACCTCTAAGCGATATTTGGGGAAAGCCACTGAACTGCAATACGCTTTTATCCGGGAATTGGATCAATACAGTGATCAATTGATGACCTGGCATAATGAGTCCTATCAAGTGTTGAAGAAAGAGTTGGTCAATTTAAAGGAAGCTCTTGAAAGGTACCAGCAACAGTTCAGCCGGGATACAATGGAATCCGCCAAGACCACCCTTAAACTCTATGGGGCTATAAGTAAGAAGTTTCAGCAGGCCCTAGCAGCCCAAGAGGATGTACAGGCACTGTATGATCGTTTGGAAGAGGTCAATGGCTCCTATGGCTTTTTTGCCCATACATTTCTAGAAGGAAGAGACCGTAAGTTATTCCAACAATTGGAAGAAAATTTGGCCGTTTATGAGAACAGCCTAGAGCAATGGCGAACAGACCTGCCGGTAAGAATCCAAGAAGAGGTGGCTCGACTTAATAGCAAAACCGTTCATCCAGAAGTTGATCAGGACAACGTCTTGAAGTTAGAGACCCAGTTCGATATTTTTCTGGATGAATTGAATGCCTCAGGTCTTTACCAACTCCCCATACAGAGCAAGACCTTGACCTTTCCTAAACGACAGCGATTCCTGCAGGAATGCATGGAGCAACTCGAGAAGACGCGACTGAACTTGCGTGATTTCAACGTTTTCTTCGATTGGCAACGGCATTGGTTTGATATGCCGGCCTTAGCTCGGCGAATCGTTACTGCTTTGGTGAAAGTAAGACCTAAAAGCTGGTTGGCAGCCTTCGAAAGTTGGTATTTCGAGCAATGCTTAACGGCAAACTACCAGCCAGCTTCAGCTTCGAATACCGATGCTCTGGCGGCCTTTTCGCAATGGGATGAAAGGGTGCGCAAAGGCTTTTTATCCGAAGTACAGATTAGTGCCCAGGCGAAACGGCAGGAGGGGCTTAGGCGGATTAAGCAGGATGCAAAGGCCTTAAGGGATTGGTTAAAAGCCTTAGAACCTAGCTATGAGGGTTTATTAGCCTGCTGTGACCAAGATCTTGGCGTTTTAACAGATATATTCCCATTGATCTTAACGACCCCTGTGGAGGCAAATATACTTTTCGAGCAAACTCGTGAAAAGTTGGATTACTTGATCTATTGGGGCGGGAGCGAAGAGGTAGCCACCATACCTGACTTCTTTTCTCAATTAGCAGATCGGGTAGTTTTGTTTTCTAACAACCCAAATGGAAAGCTTGGGGGAGGGGAGGCAAATTCACTTCCTTTGCAGGCAGCTTACTGGCAGAGTGTCCTGGATCCCGCCTTTACAGGGAAGTTAACCTCCGCTACCATTGCGTATCAATACGAATTCGTGAATGGGCGTTTTGATGTGGAAGCAGAGAAGAACGAAGAAGAGGCCCAAGCCATCTTACAGGCACTCAATGGGATCACAGCCAATGCGGATGGACAATTCCCCAGCGTGTCGATCGTCTGCTTTACCAGAGGCCAACGAAACTTATTGCTGACCTATTTAAACCAAATCACTGTACAATCCTTGCCGGGACATGAGCATATTCATCAACTGGAGGCTGCTGGACTACAGGTGATACATCTACCGGCCGTGAGCAAGAAGCAGTATGATATCGTTTTTGTTTCGGCAGTATACGGCCAAACGGGCGTGAAAGGAGCGTTTAGTGATAAAACTGAACAATTGAAAGCCCCCGCATTTTATGCTGGCTTGCAGCAAGTCCGAAATATTCCTCGGCGGGAGTGTCGATTCTATCACTCTATTCCGGAAAAAGTGTGGAAAGAGCAGTGGGGGGCAGCGGAGGATCCCGAATTAAGTTTGCTACACTTATATCTAACAAGAATCCAGCGCTTGTCTGAGGGCCAGGAATTGACTACAGACCCAAGCGCCGCAACTCAAAAACCAGACACTTCATTTGCGCAGGAGGTAGCCTGGCGTATTGCACCGCATATTAGTACGGATCGATTATTGTTGGATCAGAATTGGAAAAGCATCAGCTTACCCCTGATTCTGTTACCACAACAAGAGCCACAAGAAGCGATGTTGTGGTTAATTGATGGATTCTTGGCCCAGAATCAAGCTACTAGCTATGCCTGGGAAATAGAACAGCAACAGCAATTGAAAGATAGTGGGTATAGGGTGCAAAGTTTGTCCACTTTTGACTGGTGGAAATACCCAGAGGAAGAGACAGAAAAATTGCTAGCAGATATTCGGGAACACGATCGTCCAAAGTTTGTACAAGAGGAAGAATAATAATAAGTTAAAGGACTTGAAAGAATTGTCTGACAAGCGTTAAAATCCTGAAAAAAATGTATCTTAAGGGAATCTTCCTGTACGTTTATATGTTGTATGAATAGAAGTAAGAGTGTGTTTAACATTCAGTAATTGGTCCTGTCTGCTGGCGCAAGCCAAGCAGGCTGCAAATGTCCCTTTTTGGCTTATCCTTCGTTGCAGAACCAGGCTTGATAGCGCTGCTATAAGCTAGAACCTGCTTCTCAGCTAAGCAAAAAATGAATAATTTTCGTCTCAAAGACCGAACTTTAAACATACTCTAACAATTAGCTATACAGTAAAGATAAAGTAAGTAAGGATTTGCTACACCTAAGAACCCTTGCTTAATATCCTATTTCACTTTTCTGATTTAAGAAGCGACTTTCACTCGGAAACTAGTTCTCAACAACTGCTTAACTGGGGAACATAAAGACTACTTTGCCGTATAAGAAGGGCAATAGGTTTATTCCCAAACTTATAAAACAAACACCGAGAAAACTATGCGATTTTGGCTGGTTACATTGCTGCTCCCTATTCTCTGTTGGTCCTGCCAGCCGGATCAAAGTGCTCCTGATCTTATCCCATTTGTGAACGAAGGCAGTGCAGAAAGTGATAGTCTACTGCAATTGATGACTTTAGAGGAAAAGCTGGGTCAATTGTTGTTTTGGGAAATAGATACCCTGGCAGATTCCACCTTGACGCTTCTACAAGAGCGTTTAAGCGAAGGACAGTTTGGTGGCTTGCTATTCAATCATATTCCCTATGATAGCTTTCTCCTGATGCAGGACTCGCTGCGTCCCTTAGCTCCTATTGATCCTTGGATTGGAACCAAGGAACAACTGCTACTTAACAATCAATTTTCAGATGCAGCCTATGTTCCAACCAAGGCTAGCGTAAAGCAAATGCAGGACGACAGCTTGAATACTATTCTTGAACAAATATTTGCCGAGCAATTGGCCACAGTAGGCTTCAATTGGGCTCCGCTTCTGCTGGAAGGTACCCAGGGCGGCCAACGCGCCGAAAAACGTCGCTTGAATCAATTGAATGACCAACGAATATTAAGTCCCTTATGTCATTTGCCTGGCCGCAGTCTGGCTGTGGACGCTGATTCGGTCAAGATGGAAGCTGCTATCTTGAATAGTATAGCTGAATTACACAAATTGGGTTTGCCGGCCATTTTCTTAGATACCGTTTTCTTCTCCCAACTACGTATCCCGCCCACCTTTGTTCAAAGCTTTTTCCGGAAACAGCTTAATTATAATGGCTTGATCTTCGGCGACTTTGGACGCCAAGAGGGGATGTCAGATCTCATTGCAGCGGGTGTAGATGTTTTTTGGGTCAAAGAGGGTTCTCCTGCAGCCGCCTTGGAGGCACTCAAGGAAAGTATCGACGGAGGACTGTTGAGTTTGGAAGAAGTGGATCAAAAGGTGAAACGCATATTGCAAGCAAAGCAATGGCAGCACCGAACACTTGTACAAGCCGAAGCGGAAGTAGTGCCAAACGAAGCCTCGATGATGACCGGAGTGGCTTTGGCCTCTGCTACCGATGAAGAAGAGGACACTAGCCAACATATACCGATTGCACTGGCTGATTATTTCCAACATCCATTCTGGGAATACTGGCGAGAGGAGGTATACTTAGAAGCGGTTTGCGTCCTTAACAATTATAAAGACCTCATTCCTTTTACCTATACCTATAAACGGAATTTCAACCTTATCCACACGGGAACCGAAAAGCTGAAGACCTTTGATAAAGCCTTTGGACGCTATGGAGGCTATACCTTGAGGCAATTACGCCCTGTGGAAGGAGATACCCTGCCTGCCATCAAGTCATTTGGCAGCAATCGAACCTATGTAATTACTACGGACCAGACTACTTTTGATCCCCTTAGGGATTCGGCCTTTGTAGCCTCGCTACATGCACTTGGCAGAAGCAATAAACTAGCCCTAGTGTACTACGGAGACCCTACCTTATTGTCGGTTTTTGATACTTCAATGACCATTATCCAGGTTCCAGATCTTAATCCCACTACAGAGCGGTTAACCGCCGAACTCTTATTCGGGGCGGTGCCCGCCTACGGGAAGCTGCCAGTGGCGGTAAATGAGTATTATCCAGAAGGGACCGGGATAGAATTGCCAGTAGTCCGACTACAGTTTAATTCACCTTCTAGTGTTGGCGTATCCCCTGAAAAATTGGTTGGTATTGATGCCATTGCCAATACGGCGATCAAAGACCGGATTATTCCGGGCTGCCAGGTTCTGGTAGCTAAGGCGGGAAAGGTCATCTATCAAAAGAGTTTTGGACATCATACCTTCTCGAAGCGCCGGAGAGTAAGTAATAATCATTTGTATGATATTGCTTCTATCAGTAAAGTTGCCGGTACCACTTTGGCGGCCATGCGCTTATACGATCAGGGCAAGTTTAAGCTGAATAGTACCTTGCAGGAACTAGGTTTGGTTGGCGCTAATTCAAGCTTGAGAAAAGTGCAGGTGCGGAAGTTGTTGACTCATGAATCAGGGCTTCAGCCCTTTATGCCTGTTATTCCTTATCTTCTTCATCGAGACGAAGGAAATGCCGCATGTGATAGCTTTTTCTGCAAGCAGCCATCCGAACAGTATGATATTCATGTAGCCGATAGCTTTTACTTCCAGAGTAAATATATAGATAGCGTTTGGGCAGCTGTGGAGCAACTTCCATTGAGAAGAAGCGGCCGCTTTAGGTACAGCGATGCCAATTTCATGCTGGTGCAAAAGTTGGTAGAAAAACTCAGTGATCGCCCGCTGGATGAATACCTGGAAATGGAGTTTTATCATGCGCTTGGGTTACAAAAAATCAGGTATCAGCCGCTGGAAGAGTTTGACCGAAATCAAATCATTCCAACCGAACAGGATGAGCGCTGGCGGCAAGGCTTGGTTCATGGTTTTGTGCACGATGAGACAGCGGCCTTATTTGGCGGTGTTGCGGGTCATGCAGGTTTGTTTTCTACAGCGAATGACCTGGCGGTGTTGGGGCAAATGCTCTTGAATATGGGCAGCTATGGCGGAAGAGAATACCTAAACCCAGAAACAGTACAATTATTTACCAGGGCTCAATACGGGACGCACCGTGGCCTAGGTTTTGATACGGCCGATCCACGAAGTAGATCTGCCTTTAGTCGAGTTGTTCCCAAAAAGACGTATGGTCATACTGGTTTTACCGGCACTTGCTTTTGGGTAGATCCAGAGAATGAACTAGTTTATGTCTTCCTATCCAATCGGCTTCACCCATCGGCTAAGAACCGTCGATTTCTGCGAAAGCGGATTAGAGAACGCATTCAGCGCGTGATTTATGATGCGCTAGAATCAGAAGAGAATAGCTGGCCTGAGTTGGCCCTATTGCAGCGATCCTCTCTCGAAGCTCCTGTTCCTGCTCCTGCTGATAACTAGATCTTATTCGCCGTTCTCCTAAGCGATATGTAAGCTTTAGACAGGAAAGATTTCAATGACTATTGCTAACTGAGGTGAGAACGGGGCAGTTACCGTTCATAATCTGCGGTTGGCAGATCAGTTTGGCGCGTTCAGCTTTTTGGAAAATTTGTTGTTGCATCTTACGCAGCGCCTGAATTTGCCTTTCGATCTCCAGTAGTTTAATCCTTACTTTCTCTTCAAATACCTGGCAATTGGCTTCGTCCATATCTATCAGTTCCAGTAACTCCCCAATCTCCTTAAGAGAGAATCCATAGGTTTTCGATTCCTTAATGAGCAGCAGTCTTCGCAAAACGGCACCGGAATACTGCTTGTAATTATTGAATTCAGAAATGGAAGGATCAGCTTTGATTAGCCCTCTTTTTTCGTAATATCGAATAGTATCTCTTGAGAGATTGGTTCTTCTACTTAGTTCTCCGATCAGCATTTTTTTTAAATAAAACTACATTTTTTCTTGACCGTGGACTATACTCCAGGGTTTAAATTTGTCCTGGAATTGAATTAAATCAAGAATGATGAAAATGCAAATTTCAATGGTACTTTTAGGAATGGGGTGGGTTCTCCTTGGACTTTTTCTGCTTTCAGGAACATATTACAAGAAACTGACCGGGGCTTCAGATGCGCCCTTCCTTTCGCCCATCGCTTGGGAAGATCACCTGCAAGTCTTTAAAGGTGCGGTGTCCTGTAGTCTAAGCAGCGAAGAGCTGCAGGAACGCAAAGCTGACTTGCGGAAATTGGTCATGTCGAAAGTAGATCGGAAGGAGGTCCAAGCGAACGCCTATGTATTTTACTTTAAGGATGATCCGGAACTACTAAAACATCTGATGGAGTTCGTGCAAAAGGAAAAAGCCTGTTGCCCTTTCTTCAAATTTGATCTATCTATTCTGCCTTTTGAAAAGGGTATGGCACTGCAGATTTCTGGTTCAGATGAAGCTATTGAAATGGTCAAGGACATGGAGGCCAGTGATTAGTGTCGCTTTGTGTAGCCGCTTGGTAGCTACCGCTATAGCTGAGGTATTTGCTGCACGGCAATATCCCACCTTCGTTCTCCTACAAAGCATGGACGAAGCATATGGGGAAATATGAAGTGAAAGGATTGAGGGCTGCGATTCCCTGGGTAGAGTCCCAGGGAAAGTGATAGTGGAAAGAGGGTCGGGTGATTTCTTCGAGTGTAAAGTGACAAATAGTCTGTTCATGCTCAAAGACTAGTCCAGATAAAAAAGGTTGCTTGATCTGCGAAAAAAAATAAACGCACCCGGTGGAGAACCACTAATCAATTCATTACTCCCAAAAGAAACCAATCGGCTAACAACTGGCGATTGCGTTCTACAATCACGCGCTGTTGATCGCTCGTATTACGGATATTGGCTAATTCGATGTATACGCCCGGCAATTGTATTTCACGTAGCATATGTAAATCTCGACCAGATACCGTTCCATTGTACTGCCGCTCCTTTTGGTACTT
>JAHQWA010000289.1 GCA_019634045.1 Saprospiraceae bacterium | reverse complement strand
GTTTCCCCCGCTGCGGTGCTATCTGATCTGAAATTAATGGCAATTTGCGCGCCTTTGGCAGCGAAGGCTTGTGCCGTGGCTTTACCGATGCCACGTGATCCACCAGTAATGAGTACCTTTTTTCCGTTGAAATCCTCCATTTTAGGGTATAGTTATCGAGTAAATGACTGCACAAATCTAAAAATAGAGAGCTGTCGCAGAATAATCAGCATTATTGGGGCAGAATTTCGAAGATGAATGGTACGAACAAAAAATTAGTACAGTTAATTTTCGCAATCGACAATATTCCGAAAGTAAGAAATCGATAAAAAAAGCCAATTGGTAACATTTCTTTTTTTCTAGGAATAAAGTATTTGAACCCACTAAAAACCAAAAAATGAAAAACACTATTCTAGCTTGCCTGGGCATCCTTGCCCTATTGTTCAGCAGTTGTGCAACCACCGAAGAAATCTGGATCAATAAGGATGGGAGCATCCACGTTGAAGTACACAATGATATGAGTGCTTTTTTGGGCCTGTTAAGTCCCGAGGATTTAGCAGGAGGTAAAAAGACAAATCCGGACAGCCCGCTGTATGAGGATGAAGAAAACCCCAAATCTGAAAGCGCGAAGAAATTTAGCGAAGGTATGGCTAAACTCTTTGAGCAAGAACGGGTAGATACGACCATTGACTTTTTAGGCGTATTCCAAGAAGAAATGGAATCGCGGGGAATCAGTTCTGAGGAAGATATGTGGCAGGTCATGTTGGAAGAAGAGAGTGAGGGGCGAACATTGGAAGAAAGAAAGGAAGTTGTCGAATTCTTTAAAGGGGTACTGAAAACCAAAATGCGTATGCAATTTGATCGAGAAGCTGGGACCTACCTGATTTCTATGATTCGAGATTATGCCAACGCAGAAGAGATCGAGCAGAACATGAACTTTGTAGAATTCATTAGTACTATGTCTGGAACCATGGAGAATCGAGATCCCAAAGATATTGAGATGGCCCGCATGATGATGGGAAATGCGCCTGCCTACAGCCTGACCAAAAAAGAGTTTCACCTGACGCGCAAAGGTTCAGACTACGCTGAGGCGGACCAAGAAACAATGCAGCAAATGAAAATGATGTCGGCTTTCATGGGAGGAATGAATCACAAGTACATCATTCATGTTCCTAAAAAAGTGAAAAAGATTAATATCCCAGGTGCAGTCATTAAGGGAAATACGGTTACTTTTTCCGCCCCGTCGTCCCAGATCGGAGAGGAGCAAGCAGATTTTAATGTCAAGATCAAGTATAAATAAACCCGCAAAAAAAGTAACTGGGAGCGGAGACGTAGATCTCCGTCTCCCAGTCCTTTTAGGAAACACTTAGCGTCTATTATAGTGTAGTACTGCGGATTATCGAAGTAAGGTCACGGATCCAATCCTTTTATACCCACCTACCTCTGTTTTGACTCCCCGCCATTCGGTACCATCTTCGAAGATGGCTAAGATCTTCCATACGTAAACATCCTGGGGTAAGGGATGACCGTTGTGTGTGCCATCCCATCCCCGAGCTGGTTTTCCTTCATCTAGCTCTGATGTTTCCCACAGCAGTTCGCCATAGGGTGAAAATATTTGTAAACGGTATTCTTTTAAACTCAATCCTTTGGGCAGGAATATTTGTGCGTCCCCAGCCCCTTGTGTCGGTGCAAAGGCGTTCGGTACATGTAGGCCTCGTATAAAGCTCGGCGTCAAAGTCAGCAAGGTGTCATCAGGGCACCCATTGGTAGCCAGGGCCTGCAGATAGACTTGCTTCAAACCGTTCTCATAGAATCTATGACTAGGGTTGAAGTCCTCACTCGTGTTGCCCTCTCCAAAGTCCCAGAAGTAGGCATCTGCATCGGTGGACGTGTTCTGAAACTGAATGAAGCCGGAACCTGCCCCATTGATGATTTCTTCGCTCCATGTAAAGGAAGCCTTAGCGGTTTTCCGAACCTCGACATAAGCCGGAAGCCTCAGGGTGTCCGCGCAAATATCATCGAAGGCAGCGATCAATTGTAGATCGTAGGTTCCAGCTTCTGTATAAGTGTGTTGTGGTTCCAGCTCCGTGGATTGATTGCCATCGCCGAATTCCCAAAAGAATCGGTTGCCTACTCCCAGATTCGTGAACTGCACTTCCATGGGTTCACAGCCTACAATAGAGTCAAGCTCAAATTCTGCCACAGGACTTTCGTAGAAATACAGCATTTGGCGCGTTGTATCTGTACATCCATAGGTATTGCTGACCCATAAATTAACAGCTACTTCACCCGGCTGGTAGAAAGTCTGTGCGGGATCCACGAAGTTCGAAGATTGATCTCCACTAAAGTTCCAACTGTAACCATCAGCTCCTTGCGACTCATTGTTGAACTGCACATTTACGGGAAGCCCGCAGATAGCCTCTTTGTCGTAGCTGAAAGCCGCGTCTGGAACTGGAAAAGCAAAGATCTCATCGTAAATACTATCGGAATAGCAACCAGAAGGAGTAGAAACCCGCAAGCGCACCGCATAATTACCAGTGTCCATATAGGTATGATCAGGGTTGGGCTCTACCGAGGTATTCCCATCCCCAAAGTCCCATTGGTAATATTGTCCATTTTGTGCACTCTGTTGAAAGGAAATCGACAGCGGAGCACAGCCATTGGGTGCTGTCATATTAAAGGAGGCTGTAGGAGCCTCTTTGATCTCTATCGTTTTCGTTAAGGTCTCTTCACAGGCATTTCCCAATGCCGTTCCACGCAATTGAACAGTATAAGTGCCCATTTCTGGGAACGTATAGGCTGGACTACTCATGCTAGAGGTATCGCCCGTACCGAAATCCCAATAGGCGGCGGCCAAGTTGGTCGAAAGGTTATTAAACTGAATTTCTTGGCCGGTACAAAGGTTAGGCGAAAACTCGAAGTCAACACTTGGCGGGGGAAGCACCGTGATGGTTTGCATGGTGCTATCCTCCGCGCAAGAGTTACTAGCATATTGGGTGATGGTATAGGTGCCAGGGTCGACATAGGTGTAGGTGGGGTTTGTCATCGAGGCCCCATTACCATCCCCAAAATCCCATTGTACTCTAGTCCCAGGTGTTGAAAAGTTTTCAAAGTTGATTTCAAAGGGTGCGCAACCTACCGCTCGATTGATGTTGAAAAACGCGTTGACTTCTTCTGGCTCTACGACGAGGAGTTTCTCTAAGGTATCCACACCACAGGCATTGCTGGCTATCAGGGTAATAGGATAGCCCACTGTGGCAGAATCTGCTTGAAATGTTTGAACACTGGGTATGGAATCCGTGGAAAAATGACCATTGCTAAAGTCCCAGTAAAAAGCAGTTGGATTGCCTTGAGAAATATTTGCAAAATAAACACTCAGGGGAGCACAGCCGGTGTCAACTGTAAATCCAAAATCAACGATCGGGTAGGCGCGCACCGTAAACGTATCCGAAACAACATCCATACCGCATTGGTTGGAGGCTTCCAGTTGTATCACATAGGTCGTATCATTAATCCCGCCCTCAAGAACGATGGAAGCAGGGGGCTCCGCAGTAGCAGCTGTTTGACCATTGCCAAAATCCCAGCTGTAACTGTTCGCAAAACCTTGACTTTCGTTGGTCAAGACCGTGCTGAGCTGACCACATTCTTCGTATAGGTCAGCTGTGAAAGTAGCTTGAGGAGGGGATGCTACCTGTATTTCTTTGGTATCTACTGCCGTGCAACCAGCAGCGTTGGTCAGTGTCAATTGTACCGTGTACTGTCCGGCATTACTATATTGGTGAGTTGGGTTAACATCAGTGGTATTGCTATTGCCATCCCCAAACAACCAGCTGTAGGTACTGGCACCTGTACTATTGTCTTGGATTTGAATTTCATCTCCTACACATATCAAATTTGGTAGGCTAAAGGCTGCCGACGGAACCTCCTCCACAACTATGGTTTTTTGCGCTTGACTAAGGCAACCCGTCGCGGCGTCTGTGAGACTGTAGGTTAAAACATGCGTCCCAATACTAGCATTGGCCGGGTCGAAAGTCCCCGCTTGGGGATCTACAATACCAGGCCCAGACCAGCTTCCACCGGCAGGTGTATTGCCGCTGAGTTGAAAAGGGGCGGCATCGACACAAAGGCTCTGGTCAGCCCCGGCCGTCGCCGCCTCTGGTGCGATAACCTCTACTGTTAACATGTCTTCGAATGCACAACTGCCAGCACCCACCTGGTAACGCAATTGATAAGTGCCTGGTCCAGCTAGACTAGGATCGAATAAACTGCCACTTAAACCATTTCCTCCTCCAGACCAAGATCCGCCCGTTGGATTGGCGGCTGCCGCTAGATCATAAACGGCATCAAATTGACAAAAGCTTACATCAGGTCCCGCATCTACGCTTACAGGATCAATTACGCCGATGTTGGCTGTTAAAGTGGCGGTACAACCATTGGCATTCGAAACGGTATAATTTAGTTGATAACTTCCTGGGCCGCCGGCAATGATGGGGTCAAATAAACCCGCATTGCCATCCACTACACCTTGGCCTGACCAGCTGCCACCAGTAGGGGTGGCCAGTGGTAAGGCCGTGGCTCCGGGGGTATTGCAGTAAGAAGAATCGGCCACGCTGATATTCGGCGCTTCGTTTACCAGGATTGTGACGGAGTCTACACCTTGGCAATTGTTTCCGTCGGTAAAGTTATAAGCCAAGGTAAAACTACCGGGTCCTGCCGTCGCGGTAATAAATTGATCGCCATCCAATATATTATCTATCGTGCTACTCCAAGTACCATTGGCAGGACTGCCGGTGAGCAATTGATTAGGTTCATTACTGCATATCGTAACATCTGGCCCTGCATTGACTGAAGGAGCAGGAATGATTTCAATAGTGAAATTGTCAGAGATAGAACAGGCTCCCACGCCATAGTTGTAGGTCAGTAGGTTTGGCCCGCTATTCGCTGCGGCCGGGTCGAAGCGTCCGCCTGGACTAACTCCACTTCCCGACCATGTTCCGCCAACTGGATCTACGTCCAGTTGAAAAGGACTTACAGAGGCACAAAGTGTTTGATCCTCTGGCAGCGTGAGTGTAGTCAACTCTTGTACGATGAAAGTGTCGGCAACCATGAAGTTGCCACAACTGTTGGTGGCTTCGAGTTGAATGATATAGGTGCCCGCCGAATCATAGCGAATTCCACTTGGAAAGGCCTCCGTTGAGTTGCTAACGGATCCTCCTGGGAATTGCCAATTGTAGTCTGTGATGGACAAGCCATTTGAGATGTATTCTAGATTTAAACTATCAAAGTGTAAAGTAGCTGTGGCACAAGAATCAGCTAAGGGCTCCAGATTGATTACTGGTGGACCAGGCATCTGTAGCAAAGTATCCCATTGTACCGTTGTGCAAGGGTTGCTTACACTAAGTATTAATTCGTATTCACCCCCTTCTAAAAACTGGATTACAGGACTGGCTGAACTAGCATCTGTGCTATCAATAAAGGCCCAATCTAGATCCGAGTTGACAAGCCAGTCGAAGGTGAGCCCTTCACCCAGAGAATTATTCGTGATTTCGACATCCACCGGGGTACAACTTTCACCAGCCCCTACATCGGTAAAGATGGGAATGGCAGTAGCCTCAGGCTCTTCATAAATCGTTACCTGCTGTGTGAAAATGAATTCCCCGCAGGCAAAACTGACCAAGGTCATCTCGATAGTGTAGGTGCCTGGGTTGATGAATTCAATATCAATGCTATTGGAGTTGAAGAGGTTTCCACTCACGATGTTCCAATCTTCTCCAGAGGTTCCTGAAATAGTCCAGCTTGGATTCAGTACATCAATGCAAGCGGAGGGATTCCCACTCACCACTTCATTGATGTCCGTTGTATTGTTATTGAAGGTATAGGTTGAACCAGCACAACTATTGGGCGGCGCAATTACTTCAAACATAGGATCAGGCGGACTACTAACCTCAATCGGTTCAATAGTTGCGGTAGAAGAGTTACACGGGTTGGAGGCCACGATCTTGATATCAAAGGCATCATTATAATTCCCTGTGCTGGTCATTTGGCCGCAGGAGCTATCCTCAAAAGTATAGGTGAAGACTTCTGGCAAGGAATCTTGCGTGTAATACGCCACCTCCTCACCATTGATGAATACGGTATACTCGGTGCCCGGAGGATTGCTTTCCGTATTGATGATCGGAAAGTCCAAAGTAGCGGGCGCACAAAGCCCCACCGTATTCCCTGGAATCACCAGTCCTACAGAGGGATTCCCGCCATTATAGAAGGTATAAGTGTTGGTAAAGACACATCCATTTTGGTGTCGAACAGTAAAAAAGATGGTATAGTAACCATAGCCTGTGTATGTGTGGGTTAGGGTAGTAGTATTTGAAAAAGTGGTATTGTCATAGTTTTCTGAGGGCGTTCCATCCCCCCAGTTGATGGTATAGCCTTCGTTTTCCGCATAGGATGCCGAAGCATTGAATATGCTAAGCTCGAAGGCAGCGGAGCCGTTACAGGCTTTGATTTCCCGGTCAATTAAAGTGACGATTCCAGGGGGGACGCCAATCGTTGCATCGGGGGTGGCTAATACGGTAAGTGTATCGGTTGCACAAGCAGTACCATCAGCAAAAAGCGTTACAGGGTATCCTATCTCCTGCGCCAGGATCGGGAAGCGGTAGGAAATACTAGTACCGTCCTCGTCCGGGCTTCCGTCATTATCGAGATCCCAACTGTAGGCGACGGCGCCATCGGGATTGTCAACAGTTAGATCAACTGGGACCCCTGCGCAGGGACCAAGATCTGAAAATGTAAAACTGCATTGTCCGTAATTGGAGTGAACAAATGTACTCCAAGCTACTATTATGAGGATGAAATTTCGAATTCCTAGTTTCATGTCAGAGCGTTTGAAGAGTAGAGAGAGAAGTTTAAAAGAAATCCTTGCAGTCGAGTATCTTTTTGCCGGATCGGCTTCGACCACCTTTCCGAGCCCCGATATTCAAATCGGGCATAAAGCGATAACGGAAAGTCATCTCAAATACACTCCCTGCAATCGGACCTACGCCTGTTGTGTTGACATCTACACTTGCACCAAAAAAGAGTCTCGGTTCGCCCCCTTTATTCCGGCTAGTCGTCATCGCGTAACCACCTACGGTGAGGATATAGGCATCTGTATGGGTGGCATTGGGTGCAAAGAATCGGTTTTGATACAATAAGCCTACGTAGAAGCTATTGACCAGGCCATACATGCCGATGGTACTTACCGTGATATTCTCTTGGAAATTCAGGAATTTGTAGCCTTGCATATCCACTTTCACATTGGGCGAAAAGGACACATCTAAGCCCGAACCTTGAAAGATCTTCATGGGAATGATTAGCCCCCCATGGAAAGTTGTTCGAGGAGCTACGCCAGATTCCCGATTGAGGAAGGAATCGTTACCTTTTGAGGATTTACTCACCAGTTGAGGAAGGTGGTGGAAGCTCACTCCCAATTGACTGCGGACGTTTCTCCACCTTCGTTTTCCCCGACCGAAATCACTCACTTGGCGCCAAACTATTCCAAAATCAAAGTCGCCATACATTACTTGGTCCAGTACGGGCAATACACTGCTGCCTTGCACTACTCCATAGATAGGATCCAATTGATCAGAGAATACGAGTCTATCCCAGTCTAAACTCTTCTGAACAAGGCGTCCTTCCATTCCAAAATGAATATTGCTTTTTTCTCCGGGAATGGTGTAGGAGAATACCACTCCTGCCTGATTAGATTTCAAATTGGCAATACCTTCCGTATTGCTCATAACGTGGAATCCTAAACCCAAACCGACATAAGGCAGTTGAGTTTCCACACTTGCGCCAAAGGTCTTAAAGCCTCTGTCTGCATTCAACCATTGAATTCGTGATACGCCGGACAAGGTGATACCGCTTTCAAGACCGGCAAAGGCTGGGTTTAAATAAATTCGGTTAGCATAAAATTGTGAAAAAGAAGGGTCTTGGGCATGTAATGAGAGGGTGCTGGACCACAGGGCTACCCATACGAGTAGCCGCCTTAACCATAGGGATAATGGGCTGTTCATTTAAATCAGTTTATAGGATGACCTAATCTTATCGTGTATAACTGGATGGGTTAGAATAGAAAAGGGGGACATTATTGCTTAAAAGCTATAGTGTTTCATAGTCGTGAGGGTTCGACCCCGGACTAATGTATTAGCCTTGTTTGAAAATGCTGGGATTAGTAGGAAGGTATTGTTTCCCTTGACGAGCTACCAACAAAGGTGACGCACGGGTAACAATACTCAGTAAACTGAGGTTGGGTTGATGGATTAGTTCCTTGGGGAGGGGTAGAACGACGATTTGGATGTGATTAGGTAGGTATTTTGGTATTATTTATACCTAGGATTATAGCTAAGCGTATGTTTAACCATACGCCAAATTGAATAATGAGTGCTTAATCCGCTTGCTAATAACTATTGTGAAGAGAAAGACCAATGAAGATGGGAACAATACATGAGGGGAGATTCCGCAATCTTTTGTAGGTCTTATTACTTCATGATGTATACCTATGTATAGTTTTCGTAGGTCTTTGGGAGAAATTCAGTGCTATAACGCTTAGATATTTTAAAAAATTATAATAGAACCTATGTTTTTTATTTTTCAGCCAAGATTTTTTCCTTCTGCACCTTGAATTCTTCTTCTGTCAGAATGCCTTTATCTCGGAGCTCGCCCAATCTCACAATTTGCGTCAGTAAGTCTCCGTCTAAGTCCAGCGCCTCAGCCTCCTTCTTGTTGGGTGGATCTTCCTTGATCGGGGTACTAACGGGAATGGTTCGGGATCTTGGGGCTTCCATACGGTCTTCAGCAGAAACTTTAAAGCCATTCTCTACAAAATAATGGAATTCTGCATCAGCCCGAAGATTGGATAGGGCTCGGTGAGTATAGACCTTGTTCACGTCTTTGAAGCCAAATTGTACCGCTTTTTCCAAGTGATAGTAGGCATTATCCAGCTCGTTGAGTAAGGAATAGCAGCAAGCCAAATTGAAATGAGTGCTGGGGTCTTCGAAATTAATCTCCAAGGCCTCGTCAAAAGCCTCAATCGCGCCTTCGTAGCGGAATTGACGGAACAGTTGTACACCTTTTTTCTTGAAGTACCTTTCTTTTTCCACCGTCTTGGTGGCGGGAGCGGGGAGGGCTGGGGCATTGCCGTAGGAACGATATCGGCCAGGCTCAGCATAATCGCTTTTGATCCATTTCTTGTTGTAACGTTCGTCAAATTCTTCCTTCGGCATGACAAATAACAGGACAGCGTCTATAAAACCGAGAATAGCCGGGAAAATGATTAAGGGGACATCTTCTTCCATCAAAATCATGAAAGAGAACATGAATAAACCAAAATGTAAAATGCCCAAAAATCGTTTTCCCAAGTAGAATCGGTGTACGCCAAAAATGCCAAGGAATAGTGCCAGCGTTGCTGCAACCTCTTTTTTCTTCATCGGTGTTTCCTTTTTCTAGAAGCCATCTTTCTATGGTCAAGGATGCCTAGTGGACGGTTTTTTGGTGGAAAACGAAGCAAATTTCCCTAGAGATCTCTGCAATAGCTTTGAAAATTTGCGTCGTTTATAGCCATATCGGGAATTCCTTAAGACCGAACCACAGTCAGATGCCTTTCAACGGTTTGCTTGAACAAGTCTTATTCTTACAAGATAGAGCCTATTTACTAATAACGTAAAACCTTTATCCAAAAGTTTAATTTTTATCGACAAAGATCAGCTTATTTGACGATTTCATAATGCAGGAGGTTGCACTTGGTTACGTTTATAGCCGATAAAATCCAGATTTAGATTGAACAATCTGATGAATTTCAGCCTTTTTAGAGAGGGTAGTAGGGGGCTTCCTTCACATATTTTGGGAGGCGCTAGCTTTGACTTATCTACTGAACAAAGGTTAAAGTACTTTTAATGTCAAGTTTGCAAATATCGAGTTTTGAAAAAAAAGCGACCTTTGTATAGTAAGACCTGTGGTTTGTGACGTTTAGTGAAAAGGAGAGGCATGAAGGTGACACTTTCTACAGATAACCGTCCTACGAATAGATATTAAGGAAAAGTAAAAAATTACAGCAATGAGAGTTTTTGTATCCGTCGTCCTTTTGGTTTTAGCCACAATCAGCACAACTTGGGCACAATCTGGACACGATATTAGTATTAAGATCAAGAGCTATGAGCAGTCAGAACTATACCTGGCCTATCACCTGGGAGATAAGCAGTACATCCGCGATACGGTAAAAGTGGAGAAAGATGGTACTTTTCGATTCAAAGGAGAAGATCCCTTGGAAGGAGGTATCTATTTGGTTGTAATGGCCCCAGATAACAATTTCTTCCAGGTTTTAGTAGACGGCAAAAATCAACAATTCTCCATCGTAACGGAGAAGGACGACCCGGCTTCAAATATCACATTTACGGGTAGCGAGGATAATACTTTGTTCTATGAATACCTAGCCTTCATCAATGCTCGGCGTCCAGAAGCCGAGCGACTCGGAAAAGCCGTTGCGGCCGCGTCTGGTGCGGAAAAGGAAAAGTTGCAAAAGGAGCAGGAACAATTGAATACTTCTGTTATTGACTTCCAACGCAAGTTGGTGGCAGATCATCCTACGACCTTAACCGCAGCCATTATCAAAGCCAATCTTCCATTTGATACGCCGGATTTTGAAGGCACAGATGATGAAGTACAAATGCAAAGATGGCGATATACACAAAAGCACTACTTTGACAATATCGATCTAGGCGATCAAAGAATGTTGCGTACGCCCTTTCTTTTCCAAAGAGTAGATTACTACATTAATAAGCTACAAGTACAGCATCCGGATACGATGGCATTGGCGGTAGATTTCGTGCTAGAGAGAATGAAGCCAGCGGAGGAGACTTTCAAGTTCTTTCTCGTTCATTACCTGAATGAATATGCAAAATCCAAGATCGTTGGGATGGATGCGGCCTATGTGCACTTGGTAGACAACTACTACCGCACCGGAAAAGCCAGCTGGACGGATGAGGAAGCATTAAAAAAGATCCTTGAGAGTGCTGATAAGCTCAAGCCCTTGTTGATTGGAAAGATTGCACCAGACATAGAAATGCGTAAAAAGGATGGATCCAAGGTTAGCCTTCATGGCGTGGATTCGGACTATACTATTCTCTATTTCTGGAGATACGATTGTGGGCATTGCAAGGAATCAACGCCACACATGAAGGCCTTCTACGAAAAGTTCAAAGATAAAGGTGTGAAGCTCTTCGCCGTTTGTACCAAGTTCACAGACGAGGTCGATGGTTGTTGGGATTACATTGAGGAAAATGAGATTCAAGACTGGCTACACACGGTTGATCCTTACCACCAAAGCCGCTTCTCAAAATTGTATGACATACGCTCAACGCCGCAAGTATATGTACTAGATGATAAGAAAGAGATCATCTCGAAGCGTATCGGTGCAGATCAGTTGGAGGAATTGATGAACAGAATCCTCGAGCAAAAGGTGAATGAGGGAGAGGGGAGTGATGAGTGATTTTAAGGTAGAATAAATAGTGTGAGATTAATACGGTATAGTTAATAGCGTCTAGGGTAAAATGACGAATGTTTATTTTATCCATTATCCATACCCTAAGTCACCGTCGCGCGCCGTAGGACATACTTTAGTAATCTAGAAGAAATTCGTTTGAGATAAACGGTTGCAATTTCCTTACCGCCGATTAGAACTTCGTCTTTCTCATTGGCTATCGCGCGCAAGGCTCTTTGGGCGAAAACAGAGGGCTCCATTCCACCGGCAGTTGATTCAGCCATTTTATTATTCTTACTACCATCGCCTTTGAGGGCATTGATCGTGGCATTGGTATGAACGTAGCCGGGGCAGATGATGGTAACCTTGAGGTTATCTTTCAAGACCTCTTCTCTTAGACAGTCAAACCAACCTTGTAGGGCATGTTTGGAGGCGGCATAGGCCGACCGGAAAGGGGTGCCAATTTTACCCATAACGCTACTGATGACTACAATTTGGCCACTCTTTCTAGCAAGCATATCAGGCAATACTGCTTTGGTGACAGCTACAGCACCTAGGAAATTAACATCCATGATCTTTTCATCTACCGAAAAGTCGGTGTCTTTGACCAACTCCCGTTGCGAGACGCCAGCATTGTTGATGACAATGTTAGGTGGTCCCCAATCTTGGACTGCTTGCTTGTAGGTAGCGGGAACCTGTTCAAATTGCGCGACGTCAAGCGGAAGTATCCGTATAGCGTCTGGTTGCGAACAGTTCTGTTTCACGCGATTGAGTTCTTGCTGGTTGCGACTAGATAGGATCAGTTTTGCGCCTTGTTCGGAGAAGGCATAGGCCAGGTGCTCTCCAATACCGGAGGACGCCCCGGTGATCCATATCACTTTATCTTTGAAGACCATGCTAAGGTTTTTAATGCACTAAATTTCGGTAAATATGTTTTACTTTTAGCAGACCAGGAAGAGAAGTTGTTTAAAAATGATTGAATGCCTGCATTTCGAGCGAACATTTTTAAGCAAAGAACTGATTTAAACCCTTTGATCTGATTACAGCCGAAAAACTTGAATCTTCTGGATTTTAGCTTTTTCCTGGCTGGCTGGCGTCATCAGATTCAAAAAGAACTCCGCCAGCAGAGTCAACCCTTTGCCCTCATCTGAAGACAAGAAATTTAGGTCAGTTCAAGCTGTAAAGAAAACCACGATTATGAAAACTATTTTTTTGATCAGACATGCTAAATCCAGTTGGAATAATCCAGGATTAAGGGATTTTGATAGGCCTTTGAACAAGAGAGGATTTCGAGATGCACCTTTTATGGCGCAATTTCTTAGCAAGCAAACACCAGTACCCGATAAACTAGTTTCCAGTCCTGCCAAAAGAGCTTTTACCACCGCGACCTATTTTGCGGAGGCGCTAGGGTTAACCTCTAAAGACATACATCAGGAGACGGGGATATACGAGGCCTATGCCCAGGAGCTGCTCTTTATTGTACAGCGGCTGCAGCCCGAGTGGAACACAGTTTGTCTTTTTGGACATAACCCGGGCTTTACCAATTTGGCCAATCAGTTTACCGATGATTTTATTCCTAATATTCCTACCTGTGGGATTGCCCAAATTAGCGGTTCAATCCAGGATTGGAAGGATTTTCAGAAAGGCAAGGTGAAGCTGAGGAACTTTTACTACCCAAAACAATTTCAATAAGCACGGCATAAACGCCCGTACTTAGGATGCAATCTTACGTGAAGAAAATGGAGAATATCAAATTGACTCGATTCAGGATTTGTAGTATACTACTGTTGGGCCTAACAATGCTAGCTTGCAAACCCGAAGAACCCAGTTTGCCGATTACAGAAGAGAAACTGGTGCCCATCTTGAAAGATATCCAACTAGCGGAATCCATTATACAGCAACAGAATTATCTTATTCAAGACAGCCTGGTAGAACGCTATTATGGGGTCATTTATAGAACCTATGATATTCAGGAAGAAGATTTGGATTCGACGCTTGCGATCCTACGCCGAGAACCAGCCATCATGGACCGTGTATACACCAAAGTTTTGGAGGAACTATCCAAAGAAGAAGTGAAAGATTAGGCACATTTTTTGGAGATATACCTGAAGAAACAAGACCGTAAAGGTAGGCCTATTGACTTTTTTTATGATAATTCCCTTGTTTCCAGCGGACTAGCCCGAGGCAAGATAGTAGAAAAAGTCTTAATTTGAGATTTACAAACTTAACATTAACTTAAAACAGGACTCCTTTTAATGCTTGTGAATTCGTTTATTTTTGCCGCATTGGCAAAATAATTGTTAATAGCATGGATCCAATCAAAATACTTGTTGTAGACGACGAACCTGATATTCTAGACTTCCTTCGGTACAATCTTGTCAAGGAAGGGTATCAGGTCGTGACCGCCTCCAATGGAGAGGAAGGGGTGATGATGGCAGAGAAAGAAAAACCAGGTTTGGTTATTCTGGACATCATGATGCCGAAGATGGATGGTGTAGAGGTTTGTAGAAACCTACGCAGCAAGCCTGAATTTGATAAGACATTGATCATCTTCTTGACGGCGAGAGAGGAAGACTATTCCCAAATTGCTGCGCTAGATATTGGCGGAGATGACTATATCACCAAGCCGATCCGGCCCAGGGTATTCCTGAGTAGGATAAAGGCTTTACTACGTAGATCTGATCGTCTAGAAGACGAAGCTACCGATGCCATTATCGTCGTTGGAGAACTGGAGATCGATACCGAGCGTATCACGGTGAAAAAGGGTGAGAAAGTAATTGAACTTGCCAAGAAAGAATTTGAACTATTGAACTTGCTTGTTTCTAAGCCAGGGAAAGTCTTCTCAAGAGAAGAAATTTTCAATAAGGTTTGGGGGACAGATGTGATTGTGGGAAATCGGACGATTGATGTACATATTCGTAAATTGAGAGAAAAGATTGGCGATACCTTTATTAAAACCATAAAAGGGATCGGCTACAAATTTGAGTTTTAGATGTTGAAAAATCCTACGCCAAAGCAGATTGCCATATTTGCGGCACTGTATATCTGCTTGGTCGTTTCTGTAGTAGGAGGTGTACTATTAGGGCTAGAGTATTTTGGGGCACCTTCCTGGGTGACTTACATTTCGATACCCTTGATCGTATTCCTTGCTGGCTATTGGGTTACGATCTACTACCTGCGTAAATATATTTACCGCAAGATCAAACTGATCTATAAGACCATTCACAAACATAAGCGATCTCCGGAGGAGAAAACCAATTCTATTGATATCACCTCTGATATCATCGGAGAAGTAGAAAAGGAGGTGGAGGAATGGGCCATGACTAGAGAAGCTGAGATCAACAAGCACAATGCTTGGGCGGATTACCGGCGTAAATATATCGGGGATATCTCCCACGAACTGAAGACGCCCATCTTTAATATCCAAGGATATTTACACACGCTGTTGGATGGTGCTATGCACGATAATGAGATCAATCATTCGTTCCTAAAGCGAGCAGCTAAGAACGTGGAGCGACTGCATACCATCGTGGAAGACCTAAGTGCTATTTCTCGACTTGAATCTGGTAATTTGGTGTTAGATACGGTTTCCTTCGATATCAAGGAATTGACGAGGGAGGTTTTTGAGGATCTTGAAATCAAAGCAAGTCAAAAGCAGATTTCCTTGTCCTTCAAGGAAGGAGCTGATCACAATTATCGGGTGCGAGCGGATATCGATAGCATTAGACAAGTCTTGACTAACCTTCTGCATAATTCCATTAAATATGGGAAGGGGCAGGGCCGTACTAAAGTAGGCTTCTACGATATGGATTCCAATATCTTGATTGAAGTGGCCGACAATGGAATCGGCATCTCACCAGAACACTTAGACCACGTCTTTGATCGCTTCTATCGGGTGGACAAAAGCCGATCTAGAGCCCAAGGTGGCTCAGGTCTTGGTTTGTCCATTGTGAAACACATCATCGATGCCCACAAACAAACGATTAACGTGCGTAGTGCAGATGACTTGGGATCTACCTTTGGGTTTACTTTGGAAAAAGCTAAATAGACTGGTTCGCTTGTCGGATCAAGCCTAGGAAAGAACCACAAGTGAAAAATCAACCCACGCTTTGTCTTTTTTCATCCTCTGGCCTTTACAAAAAAACTATTTAGCTGGACTATGCTGCCTAGCGGCTCGACAGGTACTCGGCTTTCGTCGGCTTGTCTGATACAAAAATATTGCACCTCCTTGTACAGTTTATTTATCCCTCATTCCGTACTTTTGCGCTCACAAGCAAATTTGAACGATGATTACGGTAGCGGATGTATTTGTTAAGTATGGTGATCGAGTACTGCTGGATCATATCAACCTGGTTATTCACGAAAGAGATAAGGTAGGTTTAGTAGGACGTAATGGAGCCGGTAAGTCCACGCTCCTGAAGATCATTGCGGGAGATATCGGCTCTGATGCGGGAAACGTAACCCGACCTTCTGAGAGCTCTCTGGGGTTTCTTCATCAGGAAATGAATCTTCCAAAGGGGAAAACGGTGAAGCAAGAAGCCTTGACTGCTTTCGGTGATGTAAAGTCATTGGAGAAGAGAATAGAAGAACTCAATGAGGAAATTGCAGAGCGAACAGACTACGAAAGTGCCGGGTATACGAAACTATTAGAAGATTTTTCAGAAGCCAACGATCGCTTTCAATTGCTTGGCGGTGCCTCCATGGAAGCTGAAACAGAAAAGGTGCTAAAGGGACTAGGCTTCAAGTCATCTGATATGGACCGACTTACAGATGAATTTAGTGGAGGATGGCAGATGCGGGTGGAACTGGCAAAAATGCTTTTGCAAAAGCCCAACTACCTACTGCTGGATGAGCCGACCAATCACTTGGATATTGAATCCATTATCTGGCTCGAAAGTTTTCTCAAAGACTACCCTGGAGCCGTCATCATTATTTCTCACGATAAACAATTTCTAGATAATACGACCAAACGAACGGTTGAAGTAGAGTTGGGGCAGATTTACGATTATAAGGCAGCATATAGTGATTTTGTAGCCTTACGCGTGGAGCGCAGGGAAAAAATGCAGGCTGCCTACGATAATCAGCAGAAGGTAATTGCCCAGAAGGAAAGAACCATCAATCGCTTCATGGCTAAGGCGACCAAGACGAAGATGGCACAGTCCATGAAAAAGCAACTGGATAAGATAGACCGCATCGAGATTGCCGCAGAAGACACCGAGGGTATGAACCTGCGTTTTCCACCAGCTCCTCGTTCTGGGCAAATCGTCCTGGAAGCCAAGGAACTGGAAAAGAGTTACGGTCAATTGAATGTGTTGGACCGGGTGAATATCAAGTTGGATAGGGGCGATCGAGTAGCCTTTGTTGGGCAGAATGGGCAAGGTAAAACTACTTTAGCCAAGATTATCATTAGACAGTTAGATCGTAGCGGCGGAGAGTTTACCCTCGGGCATAATGTGCAGATCGGGTACTATGCCCAGAACCAGTCGGACACGCTACAACCCAAATTGACTCTGTTGGAAACGATGGAGCAGGCTTCACCACCTGAGATGCGAACGCAATTGCGAAACATTCTTGGTGCTTTTCTCTTTAGTGGTGAAGATGTAGATAAGAAGGTTAGTGTTCTGTCCGGAGGGGAGCGGGCGCGGTTGGCTTTAGCCTGCCTCTTGCTGAAGCCATTCAATTTGCTTGTCCTGGATGAACCTACCAATCACTTAGATATTATCTCCAAAGATCTCTTGAAAAGGGCACTGATGGATTTCGACGGTACCTTAGTAGTTGTGTCGCATGATCGAGATTTTCTGGCCGACCTAACCAATCGTACGATTGAATTTCGCGATCGCCAACTATTCGATCATATCGGAGATGTTAATGCTTTCTTAGAAAAGCGAGCCCTTGCAGATATGCGTGCGGTAGAAATGAGCACTAAGAAGGCCGCCGCAACGGCTGCCACCACCGCCCCGGCCACGCCTAAGGTGGAGTTGTCCTACGAAGAAAAGAAAAGACTTACTCGCGCCGTGCAAAACGCTGAGAAACGAATTGAGCGAATAGAAAAGGAAATCTCCAAAATAGAACTGGACATGGCCGATCCTGCCTTTTATCAATCTCCTGATGCCGAAAAGACCATGGAGAAGTACAAAGGCAAAAAGCAGGACCTGGAAACTGCTTACGGCGAATGGGAGGAGGCCCAAGAAGTGTTGGATAGTGCCTTGGATGGTTAGTTTTCTGCCAACTTAGGCTCGATATTTTGCTTCCCGTAGACTTCCCGCCAGGCCAGTATGCCTCCAAGGAGATTATGTACTTTCCCAAAGCCGTTCTTTTGCAGTAACCTAGCTGCCTTCAGGCTTCGTTTTCCACTTCGGCAATGCACAATAATTCGTTGATCTTTATTTAATTGAGGAAGGGCATCCGCCAAGGTATCCAATGGGATCAGTTTTCCACCCATTTGATCCGTGGCAAATTCATATGCTTCGCGGACATCTAGTAGTAAAAAGTCCGCTGGCTGTTTAGCCAGTTCATGAAGCTGCTCAACACTCAAATCAAAGGCATTCACCGCCTCGTCGGGCTTAGGTATCCCACAAAATTCTTCGTAATCGATTAGCTCCTTTATTTCAAGATTAGGGTTGATCGGAAATTTCAATACGCGGGTACTGAAAGCGGCAGCGTCAAATAAGAACAGACGACCGCTAAGCGGCTCTCCCACTCCAGTAACTACCTTAATCACTTCACTGGCTTGCAAACTACCGATAATACCCGGCAATACCCCTAACACTCCTCCTTCTGCGCAGTTGGGCACCATATCCGGAGGTGGAGGCTCGGGGAATAGATCCCGATAATTTGGCCCACGGCTACCATCAGCTCCCGCTAGGTTGAAGACAGAAACCTGTCCTTCAAAACGGAAAATACTGGCATATACATTGACCTTGCCAGCCAGGACACAAGCATCATTCACCAGATATCGCGTTGGAAAGTTATCTGTGCCGTCGGCTACTACATCGTATTGACTCACCAATTCTAAGGCGTTTTCCCGAGTAAATGCCTCTTGGTACACTTCTACCTCAATATGTGGATTCATAGCCAAAATTCTTTTCTTGGCCAATTGCGCCTTGGACTCACCAACATCTGCGACGGTGTATAGTACCTGGCGTTGTAGATTGCTCGTATCTACCACATCAAAATCTACAATCCCAATTTTTCCCACTCCGGCAGCAGCCAGATAGAGTAGGACCGGACTCCCTAAACCACCGGCTCCCACAACCAGGACCTTACTTTGCTTCAGCTTTTCTTGCCCCGCTAGACCAAATTCTGGAATGGCAAAATGCCGGGCATACCGGTTCAGTTCTTCTTTGCTAAAACTATATCCTTCCATTTGATAGTATCTTGTTGAAGTAGTGCTTAATCCTGTCAAAGCCTTTGTGTATCCAAGTGTGAGCCTAGTCGTTGACTTGTAAGGACTGCGACACTATATAAAAAATGCATATTTGTCGAGCGGCAAATATAAATTTTAATTAACTTTGTTGAGCCTACATACCCGTCGCCATACTAAAAGTGAACAAGCAAGTTAACTAAGAGTTTTAACATCCCTTAATCCTTTGAGCGTATGAGAGTCTCATTACCTACCAATTTCCAACAAGCCTATTTGATTCCTAATTTGCATTGGACCGGTTGACGAACGTACAACCCGGACCTCCCAAAATCGATTCCCAAAAACAGCAAATTACAATCCCATGAAAATAGGCCTATTGGCGTTAGCCGATCCTAGATCGAGCGGCTTTCTGCTACTTTTAATATGTTCTCTTTATCCGATCTTTGGTCATTCTTTATCTACAAAATCTGATGAGCTTTCCCTGATGGATCCGCCACAATTTGAGATCCCTGGAGAATTTTCAGCCCCCTTCGATGCTTTATTGAATAATGTTCCCGATGCTGGATTGGACCTAAACAATGACGGAACAATCGACATTGTGAAACCCTGTTCCTGCCAAGCTCACCAAGCTACTCCTAACGGTACCAATAATGATGGACGATTTTTTGATGACCAACTAGTGGTGGCTACGGGTATTTCTGGCCAGATCTGGCAAGTGAGTTCAGCTACGAATCTTTATCATCCATTGTCTCAGGCGCCCATTGTCATCGGCACGCCTTTAGAGGAGATAGGGAATACAGGAATCTACGTTTTAAAAGTCATCCATCAAGAAACTTTACGATATCGAGCGAAAGTGACCAGCCCTTCCTATCCGGGCGAAGAATTTGGCTCGGTTGCTAATACCTGTTTTTATCCCGATGCAGAAATATTAAATCTAGATACTTTTTATTGCGAATCGGATCCCAGTTTCTTTCTGCAAGGAAGAGCTACTTCAGGGGAGGATGGTAATGTTCTTCCACTTTCACCAGAGGAGACATTCTGGACGATTCGAAGATTGTCGGACAACCGCGTTTTTGCAGAACGAGAATTTGATCCAGGGCAACTTGGAGGCGGAGACTTTTTGGTCCAATACACCTTCGTCATGCCAGATAATGCCAATGATGCAGAAAACAGTACCGGTTGCCCCACGACGGTAGAACAAGAAGTCTATATTCGGCCCACGCCAACCCTGGTTTGTAATGGCTTACTTAATGTTCCGATCAACCCGACTACCTGCGAAGTTTATATCAGCCCCGCCATCGTACTGGCCACGGACATCACGACAGAGCTTTTATATACCGTTACGATCACCGATGAAAATAATAACCCGGTTCCAAACCCGGTTCCAGGGACCTATGCCAATCAGCTGTTGACGGCAAAAGTGACAGATGAATGTACGGGTCTATTTTGCACCTCTGGATTACGCTTGTTTGATAATACGGCTCCCATCTTGAGTATCCCTCCAGATACTACATTAACTTGTACCGGTAACCCTGATCCTTCAGTAACTGGGATTGCCGTGGGATCTGACTGTGATGAGATAACCGTAACCTACGAAGACAATGAAGTTGAAGATGAATGTGGGGTGCCGCGAATTCGGATTGAAAGAACCTGGACTGCGACTGACCTGACCGGAAATACAGTGAGTGATACCCAGCTTATTGGGATTGAAAGGGGAGGGCAAGAAGATTTTATCTTTCCGGATGATATTGTGGTAAGCTGTGCAGAATATCTAGCAGATGCGAGGATTACAGACCCTGGCTACGAATATGCCGGTTTGCCTACCAATCTGGATGTTGAAACCTGCGGATTCATCTACACCTTTAGTGATGATACCATTGGTCTTTGTGGAGATAATTCGAACAACTTTGTAATTATTAGAGAATGGCTATTCCTGAGTAGCTGTGGATTTGAAATCTATACGCAGGATGCGGAAGGCAATGATAATGTACAAGTAATCACGGTGGAGGATCGCACGCCACCGGAAATAGAAGCAACAGCTTTTACCGTCGGGGCTAATGTATCGCAGCAAAGTAACGCCTCTGGAATTTGCAGCTCTACCGGTTTTATCCCGCCACCAGCCGTCAGCGATGCCTGTAACAATGGATTTTTCCGGATCATTACTCCGCTAGGGGAAGCCGGCTTTGCCAATGGCACGGATCACAGTGCAGGGGGAACGATCCCCGCCCCCGGATTACCGCTAGGCACGCATACGATTACCTACGAAGCCTGGGATGAGTGTGGAAATACATCGACCTTGGAGGTAGAGGTCACGGTGATAGATGATCTCGTTCCATTGATGATATGTAATAACCAAATAAACATAACCCTGGATTTTGCGGGCAATGGTATTTTATTACCCGATCGCATTGATGAAGGGAGTCGAGATGAATGCTGTACCGATGTTAGTAGGATAAAACTGGTTGATGAACCAGACTCTGAATTTAGAGATCAGATCACTTTTTACTGTACCAATGATACAGTCACGGCAGTCCTAAGACTTTGGGACTGTGCTGGAAACTTCAACAATTGTGAAGCGACGGTGATTGTCAATGATCCGATTCCGCCGGTCATTATCAGTGAACCGGAAGATGTGTTCCTGACCTGTCAGGAAGAGTTTGATAATTATTTCCAAGCAGATTATGATGCCCCTGAATTTGGCGACAATTGTTCCTTCACGGTCGACTTTAGTGCGGCTGAAGAGATTGATGAGTGTGGTAAAGGGCGGTTGACTAGGACGTGGACTGCCATAGACCACGAGCGGAACCCACCTACCATCGTGACGCAAAATGTAGAACTAGAAATTGTCAATAACTATTGGATTAATTTGCCGAGAGATACCATTGTAGATTGTAACGGGATCCTGTTCCCCGAACTCCGTACCACCGCTTTAGCCTGCGATAATATCATGGCTACGGTGACAGAAGAGCCCTTTACCTTGCCAGGTGGCTCGGCTTGCTACTATATTCGCAGGACCCATACCATTACTAATCTATGTAACTTTGATGGCAACCCGAACCCTATGGAGTTGGAGCGTCTGGATCCATCTGAAGATGCCTTCGGAAGTTCGGAGGGGTATGCCTTGCGATCCGATGGAACAACATTGTTTAAAGTAACGAATCAGGGGAGTACCCCGGTAGGCCCCTCAACGGGAAATTATAGATATGTACAAATTATAGCGGTGGTAGATGATGAGCCGCCACAGCTGGATGCCCCCGCACGTGAGCCCTTCTGCACACCGGAACTTTCCGTGTCTTCAGACTGCCTCGGACCGGTGAGTTTTGATCTGAGCCTGACGGATAACTGCTCTTCAGAGATTGAGATCATTTATAGCTTGGTATTGAATAATGAAACAACCCTCCCGGATGCTTACGGAAACTTAAACCCACTTGATAGTGGTTACCGACTGGAGGGAAATTATCCAGTTGGGTCTCATTCCATCTTCTTGACCGTTTTTGATGATTGTTCCAATCCAGTACAATATACCTTACCGTTTGAAGTACAAGATTGTACGGCACCAGCATTACTCTGTCCTGAACAAGCTACGGTAGAGATTCCACCGGTGACAGAGAGGGTCACCATCGCTCCTTTGGATATTATTCAATCCGTTGAAGAGAATTGCTCAAGTGTCGATCTTTCATTCTCTGTCGACATGTCCTTGGATAGCCTAAGCTTTACCTGTGATGATGAAGGAATGGACTTTGTTACGGTTTACGCCATGGATGAAGTAGGGAATGGTACAGAATGTAGTGTTCAACTAGAGATTACGCCCCATGAAGAGGCTTGTATTCAATTTGGCGGCATCTGCGGCGTGGTAGCTAAAGTCAGTGAGGAGCCCATTGCCGGCACAAATGTACAGCTATCCGGTATTGTAGTGGCGGAGGAGGTGACCCTAGTAGATGGACAATTCTGTTTTGAAGATGTTCAATTGGATCAAGTGTATAAATTAAGACCCAGTAAGGATGATCGTCATAGTAACGGCGTTTCTACCTTTGATATCGTGCTGATCTCTCGACATATTATCGGAATGAATCTATTGGACTCTCCTTATAAGATCTTAGCTGCCGATGTGAATCGCTCCAATACCGTAACCACTTTGGACATTGTGAAGATTCGTAGGTTAATTCTGGGGATAGATGATCGCTTTCCGGAAAGTCCCTCTTGGCGCTTTGTACCCGCAGATCATGAATTTAGCAACCAGACTCAGCCCTTTGCAGATCCCATACCGGAAGAACTCATATTCACGCTGTCGAATCCGGATACCACTTTCAATTTTGTAGGGATAAAGGTGGGCGATGTTAATTTCAATGCTTTACCGAATTGACGTAATTGTGGTGTTTTATTCGTAAATACCTTCGAAATACAAAAAAAAAACAGATATTTGATTTTTTAATCGGTTTTTGGGATGGCCTCTCTCCAGACTTTGGAGGGGGGCTTTTCATTGTCTGCTGTGGGCGCCCCAATTTGCACTTTGATGCCGATCTAATCTCTTCATTACTGGAAGTCATCTCAAAAAGATTTATTAGAGGACTTTTAGTTCGTGAACTTAGACCTTCCACTGCTTTTTTATCCTTTTCTGGAACCAATGTTTGGGTGTTGAGGTTAAGCTGTACATGTTAGTTTATCAGCTTACTCAAATTGGAGAATTTCATCAAAACCACTGTGAAGATTATGTTGTGGTGCATCCAATTGCATCTAATCGCCATTTACTTGCGGTGCTGGATGGATGCAGTGCGGGAGAGGAGAGCTTCTTTGCCTCAGCCTTGATAGGGAACATTCTGAAGAAAATTGCCAAGCAGGCTTATTACTTGGATGTCTATCGTACAAACTCCAAGCTTGCTTTGTCGGAACAAATGCCAAGTGTACTTGAACAGTTGTTTGCCGAATTAGAATCCCTCAAAAACCAACTGTATCTAAACACAAATCAGCTCTTGGCAACCTTGCTTATGGCCGTAGTAGATGAAGAAACTGCTGAAGCTGAGGTAGGCGTATTTGGGGACGGTTTACTTGTATCCAATGGAGAATATTGGGAGTATGATCAAGATAATCGCCCGGACTATTTAGCCTATCATTTAGCTGGAGACTTTGCGACTTGGTGGAGTGATCAGGAGCAATTGCTATCCCTGACTGATGTCAAGGACCTAAGCTTAAGCACGGACGGGATTTTGTCCTTCCGAAATTTTGAAGCCCAGGCCTACCTGGACCCTCAAATCCCGATCGACCACCTTTTGATGCAGCCTGTAGATCGAGAAAACGAGCAGATGCTTACCAAGCGACTCAAGTTATTAAAGGATCAATATCAAGCGCAACCCGGAGATGACCTAGGGATCATTCGTGTCGCATTCCCCGCTTAAGCCTACAAAGCAGCCATTGTTGCACCGACCTTTCGCCAGCGAAGTTTTACACCAACAAGGCTGTCCCGGACATAAAAATACCGAAACCACATTCGTGGCTTCGGTACATATACTCAAACTCCAGTATTTTCTTCTTTTTTATAAGCGGACAACACGCCTATGGGCAATCACTTCTCCCATTCTTATGCGTAGCATATACACGCCTGCAGGTTGGGCTTTCAAGGAGATGCGATTCGCCCCTTCTTTGATGGTGGTCAGCAAGTTGCCCGCACTATTTATGACATCCACTTGATCTATGGGCACTCCATATTTATTCCAAATTCTTACTTCATCATGGGTAGGATTGGGGGATAGAATCAAGGATTTTAGTAAATCGAGATTGGGAACATCTTGGAATCGCTGAATAATCAGATCACTAGATTCTGTGAATATTGGAATGGTATCCAGATCCGCTGTGACGGCTAATGGTGCGGCCACATTCAGCGGTGTGGAGCTTAATCCAGCGATATCATCTATGATCCCTATTAAGGAAGCTACAGGCCCACTGCCAAACAGGTCCTGTGGACCTACTCGGCTTAAGGCCACATAAATCTCACCCTCTTCTGCCAAGGTTTTGTCTAAGGTTAGGAGGTCTTGGTTCACATCCCCTAGCCAACTATTGGAGAAGTCTAATTCGATACTTTCAGGCCGAATGGCTTCTGGGTCAAACTGGATGGTGAAGGCAATGCCGTGAATTCCTTCTACTGGAAGATTTGGGGTGCCCAGAACAATTGGCAAGTTAAATGCTTGTCCAGTAGGCCAGCCCTCATTTGGAGTTTCGACAAAGAGGGTCGGGTTATTAGGCGTGGCATCAATGGGTTCGTAGGGGGTGACTTCTCCTCGAGTTTGTAAAAAGTTATTTAGTATAGCTTGTTGATCCAGCGGTTCAATCAGACCATTACCATCTGTATCAGCATGCTTATAGTTTAGACCATTGGAGAAACTGAGTTCCCATGGAGCCGCCGGAATACCCTGCCACTCTGTGCTTTCATTCTCTCTAATTGGCCCCTGTGCACCTTGGGCAATTCCTAAAGGCAGTAGGTCAAAATGATTGACAAGATTATCTGTATTGATATCACCTGGCCATACTTCTTCGCTACCGAGTGTTAAGCAAAAATTATCTAGGCTCATTTTCCCATCCACCCCAAGTAATAGTAGGTTCACATCACCAGTAAAGGTCATGGTACCCATCTTGGGATCGTTTTCATTCGGGCTTACCACCAAGCTAATACCAGGGGCAACTGCATTGGGGAGCTCTGTGGGATGAGTGACTTCAATCAAGGAGGCATCATTGACGATTAAGGAGAATTGATTACCATCAAAGTAGTAGTCGATCGTCAATGACTCAACCGTTGAATCCAAGTCATCAAATCCTACGATAACTTCCGACCCATCTAATACCATCATCTGTCCTTGCGCTAAGGTGAAGGCAGGGAAAATAGAGGGGTAATCGACTATATGAATGAAGCAATCACAGCTGGAACCGATACTGAAACTTAGACCTCCTTCTTCAAGAAAAACATCCCCAGTTTCATATCCCGTCAAGGGGCCAAAGGACCCAGCATCTGCCTCTTCCAAACCCATGCATTCGGATAACTCACAGGATTCAAAAGTAAATTCTCTAGAAGTGCTACAGAATAGGCTTTCATCAGTGACTTGGAAGTACCAGTCTGTTTGATTGATTCCATTTAAGGGGCCCAAGGTGAGATAAAGGTCCTCATAGGCATACTGGGCACTTTCTAGATCTCCATTTACCGGACCATAGACTAAGGTAAAGGAGTCTTGCGTATTAGTATGCAACAGATCCAAATCTACCTTGAATGATCCATCCTCTTCGCAAGGGTAGGCTTCTACTACAAGATCTCGCACACTACAACAAGGAATGCTAAAGTCAATCGTCTGGCCACAAGTTGCATTTTCGGCATCAAAAACAGAGATACTAGAAGCTTCCGCTAAAGTCAGTGGTAGATCTATGGATAGGGGAAGAGCTTCGTAGGAGAAGCTTTCAAAGACCTCTTCGTCAAATTTTAGGTAAAAGGACCCACTGCTCGCTTCGCTTACTGAAAAGTCCAGTTGCAAGGTGAAGCCGACACCCGTTTCTGGGCAGTTTACAGTATAATTCAATCCTTCAATTTGACAATCTGGACAGTGCTCGGGTTCTAAAGTGGTGAACGCGCGGCAGTTGGTATCTGAATTGTCAATCACCACAAATTCTAGGAGTTGGTCATTGGTAGACTCAACAGGCCCCACCATGACCGGAACCTGCTCGTAAGAGAAAGATCCGTAGTTTACGCCATTGCCTCGGAGGGTATATCCCTCGGCCCCTACGTTTTCGCTCTCAAAGTCAACTTGTACGTAGAAGGCTCCATCGACACAATCTAACTGTTCAGCTCGTACTTCAGTGATGCGACATTGTGTTTCACAGTCTAAGGGGCCGAATTCCAAATAGCCAAAGCATGCTGGATTGGCGATGTCAAGAATTAGGATATCTACAATGGTTTGTCCGTCGCCTGCAAATGGGCCGATGGTGACAAAGGCTTCATCGTAGCTGTAGGGCCCGAAGATGGCACCATCCCCATAGACATAGTAGCCGAGTGGACCTGGATTAGCAGATTGGAAGGCTACATCTAGGAGGAAGGTATTGCCATCACAATTGTGCGCTTCGGCAATCACTTCGCTAATGTTACATTCTCCTGTATTGTCGCAAGGAGCCAGCGGGATTTCCACTATGCTATGACATTCCAAGTTGTCGTTCTCAGCAACTTTTATGGAAAGGCTATTGTTCCCAGGCCCGGATAGGTAATTGGATACCGTTATAGGGCGCTGTTCAAAACTATAGGTTTCATAGAGTTCTCCTTGTAGGAAGAGGTCGAAATAGGGATTATTGGTCCCTTCTGACACAAAGTTGATTTTTAGATCGTAGGCATAGCCAGCACTTGTAAGTTCACAGGCTAGAATATCTACCTCCAGGTCTCTAATCTCACAGTCGCCCCCATTGGGTTGGCAGGGATACTCTACTTCTATCGTCTTACAGCAATCCGGACTGGCATAGTCACATATAACGATCACATCTGTTCCACTAGCATGGGTTGAGAAACCTATTTCTACTTCACTACCCGAAGGAGGGTATTCATAATAGAAGCTTTCTCCGGCACTATTCGTGGCTTTGAATTTATTGCTAAGCCCTTCTCCTTCGATAGAAATCAGGGCCAAATACTCCGTTCCACTGGCATTGCAACCCATTTCCCAAACCGTGACATTTTCAATGACACAGTTTGCGGCTTGACATTCGCCTGTAGCAACTTCTGTGACCGCCTGACAGTCCGGATTGTCGTTTTCTTCCCTGACTTTAAACCAGAGATTGTCCGGATTGCCTTCAGGAACATATCCTGAAAGGGTGATGGGTAATTGGTCAAAACGGTAGGTGTCAACAAATCCTTCTCGGCTGTAAAGGTCAAAAAACTCGTTGCTCATTCCACTTGGTTCAAAGTTGATCTTTACATCATAAGCTATTCCTGCATTCGTCTCATAACACTCCAGTATAGTAGCTTCAAAATCGTTGAATTGACATTCCAAGTTAGGTTGGCAAGGGTATTCTAGTTCGAGGACAAAACAGCATCCTTCATACTGCGAATCACAGATTTCAATGCGATCCGTGCCACTTTCCCTAGTGGAGAAGCCCAGTTCTATTTCATGACCCGCTGGGGGATATTCTCCGTAGAATACCTCTCCCAATGCGTTGGTGGCCTTGAATTTATTGCTTAGTCCTTGACCTTCAATGGAGACAAGAGCTATGTACTCAGTACCAGTTGTGTTACAGTCAATCTCCCAGAGTGTGACATTTTCAATCGCACACTCAGTTGCTTGACATTCGCCTGTAGCATCTTCTGTGACCGCCTGTCAGTCCGGATTGTCGTTTTCTTCCCTGACTTTAAACCAGAGATTGTCCGGATTGCCTTCAGGAACATATCCTGAAAGGGTGATGGGTAATTGGTCAAAACGGTAGGTGTCAACAAATCCTTCTCGGCTGTGAAGGTCAAAAAACTCGTTGCTCATTCCACTGGGCTCAAAATTGATCTTTACATCATAAGCTATTCCAGCATTCGTCTCATAGCACTCTAGTATAGTAGCTTCTAAACCGTTAAACTGACATTCATTTGTGGGGGCACAGGGATATTGAATCCACAAGCTGTAGCAGCAGGTGGGATCATCGTAATCACAGATGGTTACTAAGTCTACGCTGTTCTCTAGTGGTGCAAAGCCGATCTCGATGAGCTGCGTGCTAGGATCTTTAACTACGAGGTAGCTTAAGCCTTGGCTATTACTCACCCTTAGGGTGTCGCTTACATTTTGACCTTCTACAGCAACCAGGGCAAAGTATTCCGTCCCCGCCTCGTTGCAGCCCACTTCCTCTACTCGCGCCTCCAACTGACAGATATCCTCACAAGGTGCTAGAGGAACTTCAATCTCACGGCAACACCCTTGATTGTCATTTTCACAAATGGTATACACGAAAGCATCAAGCCCTTGAAAGTTAGGGATATTGGGTAGGGTTAAGGGGAGCTGAGCGTATTCATAGATGCCGATGAATTCTCCATTTTGTGAAAGACCAAAACCCGCTACTGATGGCCCATCATGTAAGAAATTCAATTGGATGTCATATTCATAGTATTCATTGGGATGCCGTTCACAGCCAATAATCCCTGCGGTGAGATTGTAAATAGGGCAGGTGTCCCAACAAATATTATCGAGGCCAAACTCTTGGCCGCCAATTAGCAGTGTTTTGATGTCTCCTTCGAGGCAAAGCATTCCGGTGGAAAGGAATTGACCATTACCCACTGGTGGATCAATCCTGAGGGTAACACCAGGAGCAATCTCCTGTGGCGCTTCTCCGAAGTGATTGAGTACAAATATGGGAGAACCATTTACCGAAATATTTTCTTCGCCTCCACCATCAAAGTAGGCCATGCATATTTTTCGGACGGGCTTTTCCAAGGCGGTGAAGTCAAATTGTAGATTAATATTGCTAACAAAGAGAGATTTACCATCTGCCAATTCAAAATCGCTGAAAAGCGATTCGTAAACGGTAGCATTCCAAAAGTCGGTGCTTCCATCAAAATACTGGAAAGGTTCAAGCGTGACCTTCACATCTCCTTGTGTAAAAGCTACACTTCCTGGTTCATCACCGCTAGCCCGGCCGAAATTCTGTTCTACCTCAAATTCCTCAAAAGTGATACAATTGTTTTCTTGGGCTTGGCTGCTCAAAAGGCAAGCAAAGAAGCATAAGCTAAGTAATATTCTTTTGGGATTGATAATCATTTAATGGTTCTGTTTTCTGTTCTTGAAATCTAGTGCTCGTGGTAGGGGCTGACGTCGAGATTTCAATACTATTTAGGTCGTGAGCTGAAAATACGACTATTCCAGCAAGCGTCGAATAGCAAAAATCTGTCATGTCTGCCCTATTTGCACTACAAATCTGTCTTTTTTCCCTTCCTTTTGGAAAAACATTATTGTTGTTTTTTTGGAAAAAAATAGTTATTTTTGAATCAAATATTGAATGTAAAGCGTTGATTATAAATAATTTTTAGAAATTATATTTTTGGATTTTTTTTATGATAGATAATAAATTAACTAAATTGTTATCTACACTTTCTAGGAAGGAATTCACTCGTTTTAGAGAATTCGTATACTCACCCTATTACAACAAGCACAAGGAAGTCAAGGAACTCCTCAATTACTTTGATCGCATTTACCCGAAATTTGAGGAGCGAAATTGCCATCGGCACAAAATTTTTAAAAAAATTTTTCCAAAGGAGCCGCATGACCAATCTAAGCTTGCCGTCGTATTCACCTATGCGCAGCGATTGATGGAAGAATTTTTGGTGTCTGAGCGAGTAAAGGAGGATAAGTATTTGAAAAACAGGTTATTACTTAAGGACCTGCGGCAACGCAAGCAGTTTAAACTATACGAAAGCCGCTTGGGGAAAACGCAGAAAGGCCTTGAGTATCACGCGATTAGAGATAGTAGTTTTCATCAAAAGGAGTATGAACTAGCCGTAGAGGCGGATTACTTTTATACAACAATTCGTCGAAAGGGTAAAGACTTTAGTTTGGATCAGCAGTTGCGTAGCCTTGATCACTATTACCTGGCAGAGAAGTTAAAGAGTGCGGTAGAGATCCAGATCCGACGAAAAATCCTGAAACAGGAATATGTCAACCCCATGATGAAGCCCGTTTTAGGGGCGGTCGCGGAGTACCATCACCTGTATCAAGAAATTCCGGCGATTGACTTGTATTATCGCATATTCTTAATGATCACGCAGGAGGAAACGCACTACTATTTTGATGCCTTGAAAACCTTACAGGCCAAAGAACGTTATTTTCCGAAAGAGGAATTGGCGACCATTTACAATTATTTTCAGAACTACTGCATAGGACAAATTAACAGCAATAATCCCGCCTTTTTAAAGGAAATTTTTCTGTTGTATCAACTCCAATTGCAGCAAGAATTGATCATTGACGATGGCTATTTATCTGATCTCCATTACAAGAATATTGTAACAACGGGAATTCGGCTGCAAGAGCTAGATTGGGTGAAAAGCTTTATTGAGCAATATCGTCTGGCGTTGCGTCCCGCGGTGAGAGAAAATGCTTATACCTTCAATTTAGCCTCCTATTATCATGCAGTAGGAAAATATGATGAGGTATTGGCTTTGTTGCAGGAAGTGGCGTACAGCGACTTTAGATATAATTTAGGAGCAAAAGCACTGCTCCTTCGAACCTTTTATGAACAAGGATCTTTCGAAGCTTTGTACTCTTTGGTCGATGCATCATTGCAGTTTTTACATCGGAACGAGCACTTAGCAGATGCTAGAAGAATCGGTTATTCAAACCTCTTCCGGCTAACCAGAAGAGTGGCACATTTGAATGGAAATTGGACCTATTGGTCGACGGAAAAAAGGAAGCGAGAATGGGGGCGAGTAGAGGAGGAGATCGAGGAGGCAAAAGCCATATTTAATAAAGCTTGGTTAGTGCAACAGTTGCAAAAGTTGAAAACTGGATTAACTGATTGAAAAAGAGTATCTTTGCATCGAACGAAACCGTTTGAATGTGACAACGTATAATAATTTCGTTAAATTATTGTTATAACCTTGCACATCGATGTGATTAAAGGAAAAACGTTCACTATGAAGACATTTCCCATGCGAAAAAAACTAAATACGTTATTAAACAATAGGATCATGAAACAAAGTTTTACTTATCTAGTCCTATTCTCGCTTTTGCTATCTACACCAATATTTTCTCAATCAATTGTTAATAATGTTGAAGCGGGAACGGCGCTGTATTATGCCGATTATTTAGAAGGCAGGAGAACAGCTTCAGGGGAAGTTTTTAAGCAGTCAGAATTAACTTGCGCTCACAAAACCTACCCCTTCGGAACTTGGCTAAGAGTTACGCGATTAGACAACCAACAATCGGTGACGGTACGAGTGAATGACCGTGGCCCTTTCTGTGAAGGCTGTGTAGTGGATCTTTCAAAGTCCGCTGCTGCCAGAATCAATTTATTACAAGCAGGTAGAGCTGAAGTAAAAGTGGAAGCCATGGGAGTAACCCAGACGGCTCCTACCCAGTCCACCGCAGAACAGTTGACGGCTCGTGGAGGAACTAATATTCCTCAGAGCTTTAGTACCAGTAGCAACAGAATTCCAAGCACTTATAGTAATGTGCCACAAAGCTACAGTAGTGTACCGCAGAATAATACAATTCGGAGAAGAACCACCACTGCTCAATCCTCAGGGACTTCGACTTTGTCCCAATGGGAGCAGGATCTGAGGAACCGCACTTCTTCTCAAGTGAGACCTAGAACCTACTCTTATACTTCCCCTACCTTAAGTTCTCGTGCTCCTGCCAATACCAATGCAGTCAGCGACCGGGAATTTACGGCAAAGGGTACCACGGCAAGAAGCAATGTTCCTACCAACTATTCTTGGTCACCCAATACGGCAATCCGAGGTGATGCCAGCCGAACCAATACGGCTCCTAGTACTACCCGGACTCCTGAGGCAATTCCGGCCAATTATAGCTATGTACCAAGTGCTTCGTCTGGTTATGGGGTGCAGGTAGCTTCTTATGCAAACTATAATAATGCAGATAAGCGTCAGCGCACCGTTTATGCTAAAGGAATCAATAATGTCTTCATCAAGCAAGGCAAGAGCCGTAAAGGAGATCAGGTCTTTCGCGTAGTTGTGGGACCATTCAGTGACCAGGGCACTGCTGCTCAAAGTTTGCAACAATTGAAGCGGACCTACAACATGAGAGGTTTCGTGGTAAATTTGGCTAAATAACCCTTTCCGTTAGATAAAGCAGTAAATGCAGCTAAAAACAGGGGCACTGACCGACGGTCAGTGCCCCTGTAACATTTCGCAATAATGTAATTTGTTTGTTTCCTTGTTTAAACGCCTTCCTCGACTTCTTTGCCGATTTCTTGCTCTAGGCTCTGCAGGTATTTATTCAGTCTTTCCATAGGCTTTACAATCGCCACTCGACCAGAACGGACGAACTCGTAGATGCCTATTTCCTTAAGTTCTTCCAGTAGGGCAGTGGTTTCATGCTCATGCCCCGTTTTTTCGATTACAATGTATTCTTTTTCTATCTGTAGAATTCGAGCGTTGTATTGGCGAATGAGCCGTTCGACGCTGCTATTGCCCGAAAATATATGGGTCGGTACCTTATACAGGGCTATTTCCTGATAAACGATCTCATCTTCCTCGTAGTAGAAAGCTTTGATTACATCAATCTGCTTTTCTAGTTGTCCCATGAGCTTTTCAATAGCCCTTGGTTCTAGACTCACAACGATAGTGAATCGGTGTATGCCAGGAATAGAAGATTCAGATGTAGTTAGGCTAACAATATTGATATGGCGTCGAGTAAATACAGATACTACTCTTGCCAACAAACCCGTCTGGTTCTCTGTGAAAACCGTAATGGTATATTTAGGTTTTGATTCCATGATCTTTCAATTGAATGCTTTTCCGTGTTTAAGGTTCCAAAACGATCTCGTCAACAGCCTTTCCGCTGGCTACCATCGGGAAGACGTTTTCTTCCTTCTCTACCTCTACATGCAACAAGAAGGGTCCATCATGGGCAATCATCTCCGCTACGGCCTCTTTTAGTTCTTCTGGTTTAGAGACTTTCCTACCGGGGACTCCAAATCCTTCCGCGATTTTGATGAAATCAGGATTGACCAATTCAACGGATGAATACCTTCTTTCGAAGAAAAGTTGCTGCCATTGCCGGACCATGCCGAGGTAATTATTGTCGAGCAGAACGATTTTGACGCCTACATTCCATTGCGCACACATGCCCAATTCCTGGATCGTCATCTGAAACCCTCCGTCTCCAATAAATGCGACTACTTCTCGTTCAGGCTGGGCCAATTTGGCGCCAAAGGCAGCTGGTAAGCCAAAACCCATGGTTCCTGCTCCTCCTGAAGAGACCCACTGATTGGTCGCACGATAGGAGAAATAGCGAGCCGCAATCATTTGATGCTGACCTACATCCGTTGCTACTACTGCTAAGCCGTCTGTTTGGTCAGAGACTTCTTTAACGGCCATTCCCATCTTGATATATCCATCTTCGGAGGCTCCAACGGCCTTGTCGATTACTTTTTCCTTTTCAATCCGATAATACTCGGCAGCCTTGGCTAGCCAGTCTGGGTAAGACTTTTCCTCCACCATCGGAAATAAGGCTTCTAATGCAAGCTTAGCATCAGAAACGATGGGAACATGGGCGTGCACATTCTTATTGATTTCCGAACGATCAATTTCAATATGGATCACTTTAGCTTGCTTAGCATAAGCATCCAAGCGGCCCGTCACCCGATCATCAAAACGCATTCCGATGGCTATCAAGACATCGCATTCGTTTTGCATCATATTGGGACCGTAGTTGCCATGCATCCCCAGCATCCCGATGTGTAGCGGATGCTCGGATGATATCGAAGACAAACCGTGTATAGTACAGGCAAGTGGAATACCCGTCTTCTCTACAAAGTCCTTAAACACTTCCTGAGCGTGTGCTATCTGTATTCCATGTCCAGCAAGAATTAGAGGACGTTTCGCTTTGTTAATCAATTCAGCTGCTTGCCGCAAGGATTCTGGATCTGCTTTGGGCAATGGCTGATAACTGCGGATCGTCGGTCTTGGTGTATAATGAAACTCGACCTCTTCTAGCTGAGCATTTTTCGTGACATCGATTACTACGGGACCAGGTCGACCGGAGTTGGCGATGTAAAATGCCTTGGCAAATACCTCAGGAATGTCACTCGCTTTGGTGATTTGAAAATTCCACTTGGTAACGGGCATGGTACAGTTAATCACATCCGTTTCCTGGAAAGCATCACTACCCAATAGATGGCTAAATACTTGTCCAGTGATGCAGATCAAAGGAGTGGAATCTAAGATGGCATCTCCCAGGCCGGTGATCAGGTTGGTAGCCCCTGGTCCAGAGGTAGCCATACAGACTCCAATCTTTCGAGTGACTCGGGCATATCCTTGCGCGGCGTGAATAGCGCCTTGCTCGTGACGAGGGAGAATGTGCCGTAGCCGATCTTGATAGTAGTACAGAGAATCATAAACAGGCATGATGGCACCACCGGGATACCCAAAAATAGTATCGACCTGTTCTTCAAGTAAACACCGAAGTATGGCTTCGGCCCCTGAAATCACTTCTTTTTGCTGAGGAGCTACGCTGGTTGCTGTTGCTGTCTGAGTATTGCTTTTCATGGCATTGCAATTTGCGGTTTCTACGTGATATTTGCTGAATTAGAGGGAATTACATGGCATCCGTCACACAACCTTCGCTGGCTGAAGAGACGGTAAGCGCATATTTTCTTAATAGCCCAGTGGTAGCCCTAGGTGCAGGCGTTTGCCACTTGGCTTTTCTCGCCTGAATCTCTGCTGCTGAGAGATCCACTTCAAGTTTATTGTTAATCGCGTCAATCGTGATCAGATCTCCATTTTGGAGGAGGCCGATCAATCCGCCCTGTTGAGCTTCTGGAGTGATATGACCTACTACAAATCCATGCGTTCCGCCAGAGAATCGACCATCTGTAATCAGGGCCACCTTTTTTCCTAAACCCTGTCCCATAATGGAAGAAGTGGGTTTCAGCATTTCAGGCATTCCTGGGGCCCATTTGGGACCACAATATCTGATAACTACTACTTCTCCAGCTAGAATTTCTCTTTTTTGCAAAGCGGCATTCAGATCGGCTTCACTATCAAATACATGGGCTGGGCCACTAAATACTTCGCCTTCCTTACCGGTAATCTTTGCTACGGAACCTTCTTCTGCTAGGTTTCCATAAAGGATCTGTAAGTGCCCAGAGTCTTTAATGGGTTCGCCAAACGACCGGATGATTTGCTGCCCTTCTTTCAAGGGCTCTACCTCTGCTAGGTTTTCAGCAAGTGTTTTGCCGGTAACCGTCATGCAATCTCCGTGCAAGTAACCTTCCTCTAGCAAAAACTTCATCACTGCTGGGACACCTCCTACTTGGAAAAGATCCTCCATAACATATTTGCCACTTGGCTTCAGGTCGGCCAAGAAGGGCGTTTTATCGCTGATCTGCTGGAAATCATCAATCGTCAATTCTACCTCTACAGAACGCGCAATGGCTAGTAAGTGTAGCACCGCATTCGTAGACCCCCCAAGGACAGTAATCAGCGTAATGGCATTTTCAAAGGACTTACGAGTCATGATATCTCGAGGCTTCAAATCCAATTCCAACACCTTGCGAATGGCTTTGCCAATTCGCTCACAATCCATCTTTTTATCTTCATGATTGGCTGGGATAGATGAATTGTACGGCAGGCTCATACCCAAAGCTTCGATAGCGGAGGCCATCGTGTTAGCGGTATACATACCCCCACAAGCTCCTGGTCCTGGGCAGGCTTTTTTGACGACTTCCTTGAAATCCTCAGGGCTTAGCTGGCCGGTATTTTTTTCACCCAAGGCCTCAAAAGCAGAAACGATGTCCAACTTCCGATCGGCATGGCAGCCGGGGCTAATGGTGCCCCCATATAAGAGGATAGAAGGCCGGTTCAGCCGACCTAAAGCGATCATGGCCCCTGGCATATTCTTATCGCAGCCTACTACTGGAACAACTGCATCGTACCATTGCGCAGAAACTACCGTTTCAATTGAATCAGCGATCAGGTCGCGAGAGGGCAACGAAAATCGCATGCCCGTTGTTCCCATAGACATACCATCACTGACTCCAATCGTATGAAAGATCAATCCCACCAGGTCACTATCCCATACACCAACCTTTACTTGTTCTGCTAGTCCATTCAGGTGCATGTTACAAGTATTACCTTCCCAGCCGGTACTGACGATACCAACCTGTGCTTTTTCCATGTCCTCTTCCGTTAGTCCAATACCGTAAAGCATGGCCTGTGCGGCCGGTTGTGTCTCATCTTGCGTTAGGTGTCTGCTGTATTTGTTCAGCTGCTTCATGTTGCGTTTTATTTTCGGTATAATGAGTTGTTCATATAAAGGTAAAAGGGTGCAATTGAGAAATCGAACGAAAAAATGCCAAACTTACGAGCCTAAGTACCTATATGCCTTTTGTAATTAATTGAAAAACAAGCAAAAAGGTTTAATTGTCTTACGAATTAAAGCCGACTTTTAGACAACTTTGAGCTAATATTCTGGCGCAGCACCCCAAACAAAAAAGCCGTTCTCCCTAGGAAGAACGGCTTTTTTGTGAAATCTCTGATCGATCAAATCAATACCATCCTTCCTGGGGTGTCTGTCCAATAATGACGACCACAGTAATAATGACAACGATAATATTGATCACAGAAGATCTCATAATTTGCTTCGCTTGATGCAACAAATGTGGATCAAAAAAATTGAAAAAACAAATTATCAATAAAAAAGTATATAAAAAACAATCTTAAGTGCTAGTAGTCCAACCTGAATCCAACTCGGAGACCTGCGTAAAATTGAGTAAGACTAGAACGGGTATCGTCCACCTCTAATTGGGGTACTTCGTCCTCCAGGCTCTCCCCTAAAGAATCCCAGGAAATACTAGGGAAATAACGGAAACCAACCATTGGGCTCACCGTTACCAAGTCCGATACGCCCAGATCAAATCCGGCTCCTATTCCAATACTAAAGGCCAGATCATCGGCTTTCAAGGTATTACCGCTCAATTCGATTTCGCTCTGTGCAAAAGTCAATCCGGGAGACACTTGCAGAAAGAAGCCCTTTTCCAGGCTCGGCCCCTGTTTGGAGAAAGTCGGACAGTCGCAATCGCCCTTAAAGTCAAATAAATAGAAATTGGTGTTGAAAAAGAAGCTGGAGAAGGAAACCTGATTCGCCCAGTCCGCATTATCTACTTGCTGATTCAGTTGACTGAAGTTCAACTCTGGCAAAAATTCCATTCGATAGTTCTTTAGGCGGAACCAGTAATCTACGCCTACAGACCAGCCATTACCAATTAGACTTTCGGAATTACTTCCATTGTTGGTGGGTACTTGCCAGTCGGCGGCATCGCTAAAGTGATAACTGCCTTTGACGCCAAACTGGGCGAAGGCAGAAAAGGCAAAGAATAGACAAATACCTAGCATGAAAACTTTTCGCATGTTGTGAGGGTTTTGTTTTGGAGTTCTATCTATCCTAGGAAAGAAGAACCGCATGATAGTTGCAAAGCACGAGAACATTCGCTTTTACATTGCTATTACAACGCAATAATAGCAGAAATTGTGCGCAGCTTTCTATTTAAAATTCAAAGTCAAGCGAAAATTGGAAAGCAAGGTATATCTTTGCGACGCCAAAAAAATAGTGGATGAAGACCAAAACACTGAGGAAAGATAAGGTGAACGTGATCACCCTAGGTTGTTCGAAAAACCTAGTGGATTCAGAGAATATTATTACCCAGCTCAAGGGGAGTGATTATGATGTGGTGCACGATAGCAATGATGAAGATGCCAATGTGGTGATCGTCAATACTTGCGGATTTATTGACTTGGCTAAAGAAGAGTCAGTCAATACCATCTTGCAGTATGCAGAGGTGAAAAAGCAAGGAGGGATTGATAAGCTCTATGTAACGGGGTGTTTATCGCAACGATATAAGGACGATTTGGAAGTTGAAATACCCGAAGTGGATGCCTATTTCGGGACGCTTGAACTTCCTTCTTTATTGGCTAAATTAGAGGCAGATTATCAGCATGATCTGATCGGAGAGCGTTGGATATCTACTCCCCAGCACTATGCCTATCTTAAGATCTCCGAAGGCTGCAATAGAACCTGTTCCTTCTGTGCTATCCCATTAATGCGAGGGAAGCATGTGTCAAAGCCGATCGAACGCTTGGTGAAAGAGGCGGAAAACTTGGCACGCCATGGAGTGAAAGAATTGATGCTGATTGCGCAGGAACTAACCTATTACGGTCTTGATATTTACAAAAAGCGGGAACTTCCCAAGCTGCTGCACGCCTTGGCTGATGTGGAGGGCATTGATTGGATTCGCTTGCACTATGCTTATCCTAGCAAGTTTCCCACCGAAATATTTGAAGTCATGGCAGAACGTCCTGAGATCTGCAATTATCTGGACATGCCGCTTCAACATGCTAATGATGCGATTTTAGCTAGAATGAGAAGACAGATTACTCGACAGGAGACCATCGATTTGGTCGAGAAAGCTAGAATCATGGTACCAGATCTAACTTTGCGAACTACGATGCTTGTCGGCTTCCCAGGAGAAACTGAGCAGGAGTTCCAGGATCTTTGTCAATTTGTGGAAGCAATGCAGTTTGATAGACTTGGAGTATTTCAGTATTCACATGAAGAGGATACCATTGCCCATGCTTTGGCTGATGATGTCCCGGCTGAGCTGAAGGCCGAACGTGCTAATGCTTTAATGGAAATTCAACAAGATATTTCATGGGCTAAAAACCAGGCTAAAGTAGGTCAAACCTTCAAGACCTTATTCGATCGCAAAGAAGGAGAATATTTCATTGGACGAACAGAAGGAGATTCCCCTGAAGTAGATAATGAAGTATTGGTCAATGCCGCTGATAATTACGTACGGATTGGCGATTTTGCTCCTGTTAAAATTTCGCGTGCAGAAGACTATGATCTTTACGGAACGCTGGAAACGGAATAAGCCTAACTCCAAACAAGCACTAAAAGTTGCCGCAGAAAAGCAGGTATCTTTAGGATCGCTGGAGAATGATTTTTGTAGTGTATTGCTCACTTTCGCTCGTAATTTGTACAAAATATAAACCAGCCGCCGGTACCTGCTGCCAATTCATTTGATTTTCGCCAGCCCTAAGTTTTTGACGATGCAGCAGACGTCCTTGCACATCCATCCAACTGATCCAAGTCGGTTCTTTCAATAGACCATTTAGCGCAATTGCTTGATCCGGTGACATAGGATTGCTAAAGCGCAGATCAAGCTCAAGCCTTGGGGAGCTGGTGTTCGTCAGTCCACTGTTTTTAGGCCGTAAGAAGAGTACAAAGCCATCATGATCTGAACTGCGTTCCAGGATATTCGCACTATTGGTATAAATCCAAGAGTTGTCGGCATTACCACGGGCAAATTGGAAGTCTTCATAGATAAAGTCATCTAATTCCGTACTAAGGCAGTGATCTATCATTTGGGCATTTCCCTCAAAAATAAAGGAGTATCGTTCCGTTTCTGGCAATCGATCCACGTATTTTATCAAGGGCGGTGTGACAATGTTGGTATTGGAAAATAAAGCTCCTTCCGTAGGTGTACCAGCGATTTGATTTACTACATCGACATAGCCATCAGAGAAGGGATAAGCATTGAAGTCACCTAAGATTACTAGGTTATCATCTCTAAGTTCTTGCGCAATTTCTGCTACAGATTTAGCTTGTTCATTGCGCTTGGTGCGTACAAAGGTAGAATTGCTACCCGTAATTCCAAGTAGTGACCTCAGATGCAAATTGAGCACCTTTAAGGGGGTAGGAGGGGAGGTTTGGACCTGACCAGAGAGTAAAATCGGAGGCCGATCGTGTAGGGTACCACCAATGCTCAAAAACTCATTTTTGCTTAATTGTATGAGTTCCAAGACCTGAAAAGTAGAAGATTGGACCAAGAAAGCGGTATGAATATCTCCATTGCTACTCAGGAACTGCACTTGATAGTTGGAAGTAGGCTCTAACTGCCGAATATGAAAAGCCAAATCTTCAAGCTCATCCACACCACCTATTTCCTGTACAGCCACAATATCAGGTGAACCTAACTGTTGAACAATATAAGTCGCCATTTTCCGACTTCGAATTTCGTAGGCAGATTCACCCTTGATCAGTCGTAGCGTATTGATACAGCCGACGGTAAACTCACCACTTTGTCTAGCTCGAACGGCTTGAATATAATTATCTCCACTTAGTGTATATGAACTTGGAAACCCGACGTATTGCCCACTGATTTCCACCATCACACCCTGCATTTGGATCCGGGTTTGCCCACCTATAAAGCGATTATTAGACTCACCCAAGGCATCCAAATCAACCCAAAATAGCTCTGGATTTCCATCCCAAATCGGAAGATTGGGGAGTCCGGGATAAGGAATACCTGGCTCCCGGAAGCGGCGCGTTTCTTGAGTAGTGACCGGTATCCAATCTCGATCTTCTGGCGGCCCACAGATGAGGCCATCGAAAGTCACGAGCATGCTCTCCACTTTTTCCAGGTCTGGAACAAAGGCCCGCTGGGTGCCCGGGAAATCGACATTAAGAGCAATTGCAGCTGGAAGTTCTTGGTCAGAAGCGATGATCGTAAGCTCCTGGTTTACATTGGATATGGCAGTGGTGTTATCTTCTTCAAGGATTGTCCCTTCGATATTTACTAAATCTCCTACCTTTACAGATGGATTGCCGGAACTTAATACAAGAATGCCATCAGAGGTTTCTGTCTTATTATCAGACCTTTCTGTTGGCGTTTGAATGAAGAAGAAATTGCTGCCTTTAGCAGTAACGATATTGTTTTCAGTGGAGATCCGTTGTCCCTGATAATTGCTATTCAACCCAGCGCCTTGAATCTCCCAGATTTCCAAAGCCTGGGAAGGCAAGTGTACGATGGAGCAAAAAACAAGCAAAAATGAGAGTAGAGGTTTTAGCATATACTTCATAGATCCTTTTGGTCGATAGCAAAATCAAAGGTACGACGGCGGCAATGTTCAAAAAATAGTGGGACAAAAAGAATTTCTTTGGCAGATTGGCTAGCACGAATGAAATCATTTGTCGGCTTTAAGCAAAGTATTCAAACGAATATCCAAATGGGAAAATTTCTTGCGATGTACTAAACTTTCTGAGCATGAACTTATTTTATAATCATGAGTACTCAAAATGAATCTTTATTCGAGAAGTCGATAGATCCGGTACTGCAGGCTGCGGTAGCCCTTGGTGGGGTATTGGTTTTTATCGTGGTGGCGAAGCTTATTCACGCTGTCGGCCTGATGGAAATTCCAGAGCGTTTTCCCTGGATGACGGCTGCGGCCTTCCTATTGCTGTTTGCGCTCTTTAACAGTGTTTTTTCTTTGTCTAGCGAAAATATGTTAAAGTATTGGGGGCGTTCGGTCTATAGCTTTCTGGGATTAGCTGCCGCTGCTGGGGGATTGGCATATTTGTTTTCCTCCTTGTCTATCAGCGAGGCTGGATCCTATAAATGGATCTATGTGGTAGTAAGTATCGGATATATGGTGTTTTTGAGTATGATGGCTACGATGAGGAAAGTGGTAGAATTTGCCCAGAAGGAGGAATGGAACCATCCACGTATTAGAAGTAGAAGATCTAAGAAGTAAGATAAATCATTGTCAGCTTTTACTATTTTTTAAACACTATTATTTTAACCAAAAATAGTAAATATGTTAATCAAGCAATTGTTAGTGTTGACCGCGGCTATGCTAGTATTGGTAGCTTGCAATCAGGCACAAAAGAGCCAATCGGCTCAGAAGGCTTCAGAAGAGATGAAAGACGGGGCCGCCGGCATTGAATTGCCGGCTGGCCTAAACTTAGAGAAGATTGTAAAGTCTGAGGAAGAATGGAAGTCAGCCCTTAGCGAGAATCAGTTTTACGTATTGCGTAAGGCTGGCACCGAACGAGCCTTTACGGGAGAATATTGGAACAACAAAGAGGAGGGGGTCTATACTTGTGGCGGCTGTCAATTGCCCTTGTTTGCCTCTAACACCAAGTTTAAATCCGGAACGGGCTGGCCTAGCTTTTGGGAACCCATCAAAACGGAATTAGTCACTGAGATATCGGATAATAGTTATGGGATGCGCAGGGTAGAAGTGGTTTGTGCCAGATGTGATGGCCATTTAGGACATGTCTTCCCTGATGGACCAGAACCGACCGGACTCAGATATTGCATTAACTCTCTCTCTTTAGATTTTGTTCCTCAGAAGGAATACCAAGCGAAGTTAGATCAGTAAATTGACAACGAAATAGCAGTGGAGGAATTTGGTCGCTCCTTAATGCCTTGGATCTATCAAATAGCATTGAGGGCCTCAAATTCTTCCGTCTGAATTGTTGCTAACGGGTCAGTTTATGATTTTGGTGTTGAAGGTAAGGTGTGTTTGCCATTCGACTTCTCAGTCCTTTCTTTTAGAATGGCTGCCATGATGTGGCGTTTTTCCTTGGAAAGCTCTTGTTTGCCTTTCAGATAGGCTTCCAAGCGGGCTTTCTTGGAGTTATCCATCCAAAAAATCAGACCCATTAAGTCCTTGTTCCCGCTCATGTTTTATTTTTTGCTTACTTAAAGTTGCCTTAATTAGTTGGCAGTATCAAATGATAAGTGGCTGAGCGGGTATATATTCTTAAAAACGGACAGATTACAGCCTAAAAGGCCTTATTCTCATAAGAATTGATGTAATCCTTTGGCGTAAAAGCAGTTATTTCTTTGAATACCTTGTAGAAAGTGGACTTGTTTTTGAACCCACATTG
>JAHQWA010000288.1 GCA_019634045.1 Saprospiraceae bacterium | reverse complement strand
GTAGGGCCCTTTCAGTGGGTAGTTGGACACTTTAAGTAGTTATTTGGATCAAGCGGAGTAATAGGATCAAAATCTAAGGGACTGACTCAAGCACAGCAGCCTGAGCCAGTCTTTTAAAGGAGTGAAATAATAATCATTCTGGATTATCTAGGTCCTTTGCCTTCACAAGCTTGGTCATTTTGGCCCCCATCTGTTCGCCGATAAGTATGGATAGTTGTCTCTTATAAGTACCGAATTCGGTGACCAAACTGATCTGGTATTCTCCAGGCTGTAGCTGATTTAAGTCCAATTCCTCCGTATATTTATCTGCTGCACGGTGCATCACAGGTGCTTTCCAAACCACCGATTTATCAGAAGCTCTAAGGGTGAGCAAAACCGTGCTGATTTCTTTCAAGCGGTATGCTACTGTGAGATGACCCGGTAATCGGCTGGGTTGAATATTGAAGCAATTAGACTTTGTATCTGAATCTTGAGCTACTAGAATGATCGTTTGATTTGCTGATAGCTGCCGGTCTTCTGTAGAACTCAATTGTATGGCCTTCAAACTCTCCAAGATGGCATTTGACTCAAACCAGCATGTATGCTTTGATGTAAGGTCTAATTGTGTGGTGTCTTGCTGAGCCCATGCTAACTGAAGTGGCACGGTGCATAAGGCTATGATTGAGATAAAGCGGTTCATTGTAGTTTATTTTGGGGATTATTATTTGTTGGTGGGAAAATCTAGCTATTGGCCATCAAGCACAGGGATATACCAAAGCCATTTTGCCGTTGAATATTCAAACTAGCACCTAATGCCTTGGCCCGTAGTGCAATATTGGACAAGCCTAGCCCTGATCTTGAAAGCTCTTCTTCCTGATCAAACTGACCATTGTCTTGAATGAACATTTCCAGCAGGTCTCCATCCTGACGCAGGTGTATTTGCAATTGATCACCATTGGAGTGTTTTGCGGCATTGGTGATGGCTTCCTTTCCGATTAGGTACAAATGCTGACGTAACTCGGCCTTCAGTGATTTTTGGCGATTGATCCCTTCTATTTCGATGGCGAAAGCGATTTGTCTAGGTTCTAGGAGTTCCGCGGCGTGATCGTGGAGGCGATCTACGAGCCCGCCCCAGTTGTCCTTCCTAGCATCCATCGCCCATACGGTGTCTCGCATTTGAGCCATTGCCTGACGACTCATTTCGGCCAATTTGCGGACGCGATCTCGCTGCGGTTCAGCAACGGTACATTCTAGAATCTCTGCTTGCATGGCCAGGCCGGACAGTACGGAGCCGACTTCGTCATGGAGGTCAGCTGACAGTTTAATGCGCAACTCTTCCACTAGTTCTATTTGCTTCTTCTTGAAATTCCGGTACACCATCCACAACAAAAGTGTGAAGAGCAGCAGTGGTATACTTTGTAGCATATAAATGTGTGCACTGTTCAATGGTCCTTCGATGAATTGAGCAGGCACGATGAAGCTGGCGATCGTGCCTAGAAGTAGTGGGAAAAGTTTTTTGGGGTTATCTGTTAAAATGAATAGTCGAGAAGATTCTGAGAATTTGGTTTTGTGGTAAACGATTGGTTGATCGCTTGAAGAAGAAGATTGAGATGGTAGAGGTAGCATGTTTGTTGGGTTTGGCTGTAGTGGTTTAGTGTTGAATACATAGCCAAATTGCCCAGTTTATGGGGGGATTGGAATGGCTGCGGGGTAGTGGGAGGTTTGGTCAGGGTAAGTGGTCAATTTGGGGCAGTATCTGGAAAAAGGCCTTTCGTGCTAGGAAATAGGGGAGGGGAAGGTCAGTCAAAAGGGAGTAGGTCTCGATTTTCAGGAGGGGATCAAAAGTCAATGTCTAATAAAGGAGGAGTTTAGCACCAAGTAGTAGGTATTCGTAGGATAATGGGGGGATTTCTGTGTTCGTGCACGCAAATTTATTATCTTTAAATGAGACCTCTATCGGAAAAAAATACTATTGATATGTGTTTTAAGCATACAAAATGTGGCCTTGGTTCATTGGGTTTTATGGGCTTTTTCCTGTCCCTATTAATGCTATCCCTCTGCTTGGGCTGTAAGGAAACGGATTCAATCCGTATTGACCTGGAGAAGAATGGTGGACTACAGTTACCCGATGGCTTTGAGGCCATTGCCGTGGTAAATGGTTTGGAGGGGAAGGCCAGACATTTAGCGATCCGTGAGAACGGTGACATTTTTGTGAAATTGCGGTTGCCAGACGGTAAAGGAGGGAATGCAGTTTTACGTGATCGCAACGGGGATGGTAGAGCTGATAAGATAAAGATCTTCAGCAAGTATCCCATACATGGCAAATATGGAACGGCTATGCGCATTCATCAAGGGTACTTATACTTTAGTTCTCAGACCACGGTTTATCGTCAGAAGCTTCAAGCGGGGAAATTGTTGCCAGATAAAGAGATGGAGGTGATGTTGGAAGATGACCTCGGCCAAGCCAGGCGTGAGCATATCGCCAAACCCATCGCTTTTGATGACCAAGGACATTTCTATATCCCCTTCGGTGCCCCCTCTAATTCTTGCCAGGATCCCAAGCGAACCCCGCTTGCCCCCGGACTCGACCCTTGCCCGCAGTTGGATAAGTTTGCGGGTGTTTGGCGATTTGATCTGAATAAGAAAAATCAACGAGCTTCTGATGGATTCAGAGTGGCAAGTGGAATTAGGAGCCTGGTGGGGCTCAGTTGGAACCCAATAGATAGAGAATTGTATGCCGTCATTCACGGACGAGATGATCTACTGCGATTATTCCCCGATCGGTATTCTCCCTGGCAGAGTGCCCTGCTGCCCTCCGAGGAGTTTGTCAGAATTGAACAGGGGAGTAATTTCGGTTGGCCGTATTGCTATTATGATCAAATGCAAGAGAAAAAAGTACTGTCTCCTGAGTATGGAGGAGATGGCCAAATGGTCGGACGTTGCAGTACGTTTAGCAAGCCTTTAATCGGCTTTCCCGGACATTGGGCACCCAATGACATTCTTTTCTATCAAGGGGACCAGTTTCCCGATCGATATAAAAATGGAGCCTTTATCGCTTTTCATGGCTCCACCAATCGTACACCATATCCTCAATCTGGTTATTTCGTGGGATTTGTCCCATTCGAAGATGGGAAGCCTAGCGGTAGCTGGGAGGTCTTTGCTGATGGCTTTGCACGGGTGGATACCATTGTGAACGTAACGGATGCGGTATTTCGCCCGATGGGCCTGGCTGAAGGGCCAGACGGTTCCTTATACATTAGCGATACCGAACAGGGAGCTATTTGGAGAGTCAAGTATTCGGGAATGAAAGCAGATTTTGGCCCCCCTGCACTAGCGGCTATGATGACCCACAAGCAAAAGCTTCACATTCGAACCCCAGATGCCCAACAAGATAGAATGGAACAACCAGTGGAGGGAAGAGGAGGCTTAACGTATAAAACTTACTGTGCTACTTGTCATCAAAGCAATGGCAAAGGCGATGGATCGCGTTTCCCTCCTTTAGATGGTGCAGATTGGGTGACTGGAGATAAAACAAGGTTGATTGCACTCACTTTGCAAGGCTTAGCTGAGCCCATTGAGGTAAAAGGGCAGACTTTTACAGGGCTGATGCCCCAACATGCTTTCCTGACCGATGTAGAAATAGCGGAAGTCCTGACCTACATCCGAAGCAGTTTCGGCAATGAGGCCAGCCCGATCAAGGAGAATGAAGTAGCTACTGTACGAAAAAATCTAGCAGCTACTTCATCCACCGATTGATGGTTTTCGCTAGGAGCTAGCTTTTGAAAGTAGATCCTTTATCCGTTGCGCAACGATTCTTTCCTCTCCAGGGTTAAGCATCCAAGTTGTGATATTAATAGACTCGGCCCCTCCCACGGTTTCTATAGATGGGTGCCCATCTCGTAGCTGCTGCCTTAGCTCATTAGGTGTGGTCTTGATGCTTTCTTCGTCCCAGCGGATCTTCAGGGAAGGTACGTGGTTCGCAATATCGGGAATGTGAATCTCCGTTTTAACACCTTCCACCTTTCCTACTGTGCCAGCGATATGCCGAATCTGCTTATCCCAAAGCTGCCAATCTTTTTCGTGATCTCTTCCCAAGTAATTTTCCAAGGCAATCATCATGGCCAGAATTTCTTCTTTATTCACTTTCATGCCTCTGCCAACGGTATCTCCTCTTGGTGGAGCGCTCAATCTGGCGGCCTCAACTAGGTCTTTCCGACCCAACAGCAGGCCAGTACTCTGTGGTCCACGCATGCCTTTCCCCCCTGAGAAGGCTACTAGATCAAAGCCCATATCTGTATATTTCCAGAGGTTCTCTACTGGAGGAACGTCCGCTGCACAATCATTAAAGGAGGGGATATTGTACTTCTTGGCCACTTCCAAGAAGCCTTTGTATTGGATCTTTCCCAAATAATTATGGGCATTCAAAAACCACAACATAGCCGTGCGTTCATTGATGGCGGCCTCCAATTCCTTTTGCGTCTCTACGATCACGAGCTTTACCCCGCAGTTTTTGATCGCATGGGCATAGCCGATTACGTGAGACTTTTGCAGAATTACTTCCGATTTCATCCCCGTCAAGTCATTGGGAATACGCGATGCCTTTTCGGAATCGTTTCCCGATAGCACTCCCGCAGTCCCTAAGGTAATGGCGGAAGCGGCCCCCGCTGTAACAGTAGCTGCTTCGCATCCTATTAGTTCAGCAATTCGAGCGCCAACTTTATCTTGCAATTCATCCAGGTTTACATATTGCTGGGCGGCGTAATTGTAGGCATCAACTGCTTCCTGCCGCAAAAGCGAGCCGGTCATGGAAGTGTAGGTGCCCGCCGCATTGATAAACGTGCGAATGCCCAGTTCTTTAAAATAGTCGCGGCCCACCGTTTTGGCAAGGGAGGTATTGGCAGAAACGCTTGTGGGATGGAAAAAGCTACCCAATAAGGGGAGGGCTGCCAAGTGACCAAGGAGTTTTCTTCGATTGATCATAAGCTGAGATTAAAGTGATGAAGAGATAAATGCGGCTCTAGTCTTCTAGTGCTGCAATGCAGTCGATTTCTACTAGCGAATCGCCAGGTACTCCGCCATAAGTAGCTACTGTAGTTCTTACTGGAGGTTTATCGCCAAATCTTCCGCGATAGACTTCATTCATTTTCTTATAGTCGGCTAAATCATGTAGATACACATTGACTTTAAGGACCTTTTCCATAGAGGAGCCGTTTTTGACCAGCTCTTTTTCCAACTCATCCAAAACATGCTTGGTATGAGCCGTAATATCTCCATCAAAATGAGCGCCTTTCCCCGCAAGGAATAGTAAATTACCGTAGGCTACCGCGGAGGAGAATAGCGGCCCACCTTGTTCCCCTTCGACGATGGTACCAAGCACTTTTTTGCTAGGCTTTTTTGTTTTTTTGGCAGGGGTGCTTGCCTGAGTACTGGCAATTCCCAGCATGGCGGCAAAAGTGGCGCCGATTTTCTTGAACGAACTTCTTCTGGTATTACGTTTCATGACTTGTGGATTGGATTTATGAGATAATTGAATGGTCTCTGACAATTTTTGTGTTTTGGAGTTAGCCTTTTAGCTAAATACTTTGCTTTTGCTGTGCACAATTCTTCTAGCTAAAAGGCTAACCGCAAAATTGTCGTGGAACGGATTGAATTTAGTGCTTGTAAAGTGGCCTGGATATTCCATTGAGATCCCAGAGCACTTTCCCTTCTCGAATGGTAAGCTCTGCAATGAGTTTCTTATCCCCAATAATCTTGCTGCCTGCAGTATCGGTAAAGCCGAACTGACCAGTGGCTACTTGCAGAACGGTGATATCGGCTACCGCACCTACACTGAGATGGCCTAGGTCTTCGCGTTGTATGATCTGGGCAGGATTCCAGGTAGATTGTTCTATGACTTGCTCCAAAGTCAAGCCAATATTCATCAACTTTGACATGAGATTGCTCATACTTTTCATCCCTCCATTCATGCTTCCGGTATGTAAATCTGTGCTGATAGAGTTTGGATAGAACCCTTGTTCAATGGCTGGAATGGCCTGCGAATAGACGAAGCTGCCCCCGCCATGCCCGATATCGAAGATGATGCCTCGCTGCTGTGCTGGTTTGATAAAACTCCGAAGCTTACCTTCATCATCCACAATGGGCATTCTTCCGCGAACATCTGCAAAGCAGTGGGTGAAAATATCCCCAGGGCGCAATTTTTCCATGAAAAGGACTTCGAGGTTTAAGTGTTTATTTTGACGCCCGAAATCTATCATCACAGGAATGCCCGCTTGTCGCCCTGCTTCCACTGCCCTTTCTGTCGGCGTCCAATCTTCGCCACTGTAATGAGCTAGTTTCACGCCTACAATATGATCGGCAAATCGGCGAGCCTCCATGGCTGTCAATTTAGGGTCCATATCGCCTAAATTTTGTTCAATTGCGCCTCCTGCCATTCCTCCTCCAATAATATTTATGAAGGCTAGGACCCTTGTTCTGGAGCGATCTATAGTCTGCGTCTTGAAGATTTTGAAGTTCCGCCATCCGGCACATCCGGCATCCACGACAGTCGTCACCCCAGCAGGGAGGCTGAAGCCGTCGGGAGGGAGGGAGGCATAGCTATTGCTCAGGTAGGCATCGGGCCTGGTTCCCCAGAAGTGATGGCCGTGCATGTCAATTAATCCAGGCACGACGGTCAGGCCCTGCACATCGATCACTTGTTTGGCGCTAGCCGTTGGGATTGACGCTTCCACAGCTGCGATCTTCCCATCTTTGATGGCAACGTCCATTTTTGCATTGATTTCATTCTTAGGATCGATCAAGTTGCCGCCCCTTAATAGCAGATCGTAAGCTTGGGCAGATAGCTTGCCGATTGGGAAGACTAAGAGAACCAAGAATAGAGATAATATGGCCGTGTGCGAACACAGTCCGTGACCTAATGCTGGAAGGTTTTTGGTAAGGGAAGTCATTGGTTATTCGTTGTTTTGCTTTATACAAAATACGAAATTGCTTAGAAAGGGGAGAATTCAGGGGGAATATTCTATAAAAGAGGGAGTAAGGCTTTTTTTATTTGCTGCTGATGAGCATTATTTAGAAAGGGAAAACATGCAGCCAATCCTGCTTTTATCTCCAGCTTTACTCGCTAGTATAGGAGACAAAATAAGATCGACTGCATGCCATGATAATCTATGCTTTAACTGCTAGCCCCAGCCGCTTAACTCGACTTGATAGAGTCGTATTAAACAGCTGCAACCGCTACGCTTCTACTTGGCTTGCGCCGAGTAGACAGGTTTAATCATTCCTTTGTGTGATGGCTTCTAAACAAAATCATGCTCGTTTCATTTGCTTTTCCAAGGCCACCAACCCAACCGTAGCTACTATGCTGATTCCGCCAACAAATAACCATAAGGTATTGTAGCCGAAATGTTCAGCCATTTGCATGCCGAGGGTAGGGGCTAATATGAGTGAGGTAGAAAACCCCATAGAAAAAAGCCCCATGTATTCTCCTCGCTTCAGCGGGCTAGCACGCTCCATGGCAAAGGAACTAGAAAAGGGCATACTTAGCATCTCACCAAAAGTCAGAATAACGATAAAGAGTATCGGGACCACAATCCACTGCTGCGCCATGGGCAACAAGAGAAAAGATATACCTGTCAAAAGCACCCCAATGGTTATATTCGTTAGCCGAGAGTATTGCTTTTCCATCGCATAAACCAAAGGCATCTCCATGATGAAAATCATAATCCCGTTGATGGTCACGACCAAACCGATTTGCAGTTCATTAAAGCCGACTTCTTGCTTCAAGTAAACAGGAAGTACCGTGAAGAACTGCATAAAGGTTAACGCACTAAGGCTAATGAAAAGGATAAATAGCAAGAAATACTTGTCTCGATATGGAGAGATACTTTTCCTTTTGTTCTCCTTATCCACACGCTGCTCCTCGGCCATTTTCTTATGCCTGGGCGTCAGAAATTGCCACAAGATTACCGCAGCCACCAGACAAGTTATGCCGTCGATCACAAACAACCAATCATAGCCTAGACTAATAGCCAATAAGCCGCCCATAGCGGGACCAGCAGCGAACCCAAGGTTTACGGCGAGCCGAAGGAGGGCATAGGAACGTGTTAGGCTTTCTGGCGTGCTGTAGTAAGCCACCGAAGTATGGCTAGCTGGCCGAAAAGAATCCGCAATAGTGGACAACAAAAAAATGGTAATGCACATAGAATAGAAATCCTGCATTTGCATCAGCACAAAGAAAACCAGGCCCGTGCCGATCAAAGCCCAAAGTTGAACTTTATAGTAACCGATACGATCCGTCAATTGCCCTCCTAGATAAGAACCCAATACCGAGCCAATGCCGAAGCAACTCATCACGATACCTGCTTGAGCTAGCGTAAAACTTCTTTCTGTAGTGAGAAAGACAGTCATGAATGGGATTACCATGGCGCCAGCGCGGTTCACGAATAGCACTAGTGCCAGTAACCAGATGTCTCTGGATAAGCCACTGAAAGAATTCTTGTACAATTGGAGGGTTTGTTGGAACATGGGTGTCAGGTTTAATTGCTACGATAACGATAGTTGGATGGCTAACCTTTACACTTAAGAATAAGTTCCTAGGATGGACTTAATTTTGTACAAGGTTTCACTAAATAGATGAATGGCAGTCAATCGTCTTCTAATGAATCCCTGCTGACGCTTGGGGGAGTTAGTTGGCCGAGGCGTTATAGTGCTTTGAAGCAAAATATTATTTTTAGCTTTGATTGGTCCAAGTATCGAAGATGGACGGTCAGCTACTAAGCGAAAAACTGGGTCCACAAACCATGAAGGAAGAAGTTGGCACTATACAAAAAGAGAAGGCATTGCTATCGAAAATTCGGGAGGGCGAACGTAAAGTACTGCATCAACAGTACCAGCTTCACCGAACAGCTTTTGTTGAATGGGCTGAAAGAAGATATCGATGCCGTACGGAGGACTTGATGGACATCTATCAAGAGGCCTTCATCGTTTTGTACCAGAACCTGGTTGAGGGGAAGATCGATGACATGAAATGCAGCATTCGAACCTATATCTTTAGCGTGGCTAAAAACTTGCTATTCAAGCAATTTCGAACCAATAGCAGGGTGGAATCCACTGATACCGAAGCAATGTATTATTTGGCGGACGAAGACTTGAATGTGGAGGAAGAGTGGGTAGCTACAGAGAAACAACTCAATTTGAAACAAGCCATCGCCCAACTTGGCAAAGTTTGCCAAGAGTTATTGACTTTATTTTACTATCACGGACTGGATCAGGAATCGATTATGCAGCGGATGGAATACAAGAACCGCCAAACCGTAAAAAGCCAAAAGGTACGTTGTATGCGGCAGTTGGAAAAGTTGGCTAAATCTAGCTTTGAGGGAGAGCTGCGCTAAGCTAAGGTGGGAAAGATCCACGGAGAAAAGCCTAAACTCCTCCCCGTGGATATATTCTAATCTTCAATGATTTCAATCTTATTGATCGTATCTCCTTCTCGGATACCGTCGATTACTTCTAATCCTTCCACTACCTTCCCAAAACAAGTATGGTTACGATCAAGGTGAGCGGTATTCGACCGACTGTGACAGATAAAGAATTGTGATCCACCTGTATTTCTACCAGCATGGGCCATCGAAAGCACGCCTCTGTCATGATACTGGTTATCACCGTCAAGCTCACACTGAATCGTCCAACCTGGACCTCCTCTACCGGTACCTTCCGGGCAACCACCTTGGATGACAAAATTCGGAATGACGCGATGGAAAGTAAGACCATCGTAAAAGCCTGATTTGGCTAGTTTAATGAAATTGCCTACTGCGATTGGGGCATCCTCCTCGTAAAAGTCGACTTTCATCGTCCCTCTCACTGTTTGGATCTCTGCTTTTTTCATCTATTAAATTTGGTTCTCGAATAAAACAAAAATTTCGTCCCGCAAAGGTAGGTTTTATTTTGAATTTATGTCTGACGGAGCAGGGGAGAACTAAGGGGAAAAATTTCGGGATCTGAAAAGCAACTATTTGATTTAGAAGGTCTCTTTGTAAATACTAAAAAGACCTAAAACTGAACTAGAACATGTGGAGAAATCACCTAAAATCCAGCCTAAGACATTTCTGGCACAATAAGTTTTTTAGCCTGATCAATCTGATGGGCTTGAGTATTGGCCTGGCAGCAGCTTTATTGATCATCCTGTATGTGTTGGATGAGCTTTCCTTTGAAAAACATCATGAACAAGCCGACCAGATTGTGCGGATAGAAATCGAAGCTAACTTTGAAGGTTCAACCATGAAGTTGGCGAAGGCTCCCAATCGCACCGCACCCTTTTTGAAAGAACAGTTACCAGAAGTGAAAGAGGCCGTTCGCGTTTTTCCGCACAACTTTGGAGAATCTGCCTCGATTACGGTGGGTAATCAGAATTTTGTGGAGACCAAACTCTTTTGGGCGGATTCCAATCTGTTCAAGGTATTTACACTCCCGCTGCAGCAGGGCGATTCCAATACCGCCTTGGCACGAAGCAATACGGTCATTCTAAGCGCTAAAGCCGCTGCCCGTTACTTCGGACAACAGAACCCCGTCGGTCAAGTCCTGAAAATCGATAATCGCTATGACATGGAGGTGACGGGTGTTTTCGAGGATGTACCTTCCAATACACAACTCGACTTTGAAATGATCGGCGCTTTCCCCACCATTCCCCTGGGGCAGCCGAGAAGACTGAGTTGGGGTAACTCAAGCTTTCTCACCTTCCTGCTACTGCATCAAGGAGTAGATCAGTCAAGCCTTGAAGCTAAGATTTCCGAAGCGGCCGTTGCCCACATCCCCGAGGATCGCCGTTGGTTTGATTTTAAAGTCAAGCCTTTGCTGGATGTACATTTGTACTCCAAAGGCGTTGAAGATGACACATCCGTCTATGGCAATATAAGCCAGATATGGGTGCTATCAGCTTTGGCCGCGATTCTTCTCCTGATCGCCTGTATCAACTATATGAATTTAGCGACGGCAAAATCGGAGCAGCGTAGCAAGGCCGTAGCCATCAATAAGACCTTAGGAGCTACCGGCCGGCAAATGGCTAGTCAATTCTTTATAGAAACGGGCTTACTAGTGTGGATCGGCCTGAGCTTAAGTCTTCTATTGATCTTTTTAGTGCTTCCCTATTTCAATGAAATAACAGCTAAGGACTTGCGCTTTGCCTACCTCTTTCGTCCCGGCCTATTGTTCAGTCTTTTAGGAGGTTGGGGCTTGATCACTTTGATAGCAGGAGCTTATCCGGCGGTATTCCTGTCCTCTTTTACACCGAATCACATTCTCAGAGGTAAGAGCCGAGAGGGTAGGAGCGTGATTTCTTTGCGGAAGGGCTTGGTGGTATTTCAATTTGCGGTATCGGTCGTCTTGATGATCTGTACCATGATTTTGTATCAGCAGTTGAATTTTATTGGGGATAAACAACTTGGGTTTAATCCCGAACAAGTAGTGGCTGTACGGGTGATGGGGATCCGACCCGCTAGCAATATTTTGAGTTTGGAAACGGAATTGCAGCAATTGTCCACGGTAGTCAGTACCTCCCTGACACAGACTTATCCTGGACATGGAGCAAGTGGTCGATCCATTACTAAGCCTAATGACCCAGAAGGACGAGGGGCGGATTTATCTACTTGTCGAGCGTATCCAGGGGTGATTGATGTATTGGACCTGAACTTGATTGCGGGCAGAACTTTGAAGGTGTTGGAAGAGGAGGATACCTTAACGCAGATTATTCTGAATGAATCAGCTATAGAATACTTGGGGTGGACGCCGGAAGAGGCTATCGGCAGGCGGGTAGAGGCGGACTTAGGGCCAACCACAGTGGTGGGCGTGGTCGAAGATTTCCACTTTGCTTCTTTGCATCAAGAAATTGGGCTCTACGGTTTCCACAATCGAAAGTCGGAATGGCTGCAATACCTCTTACTCCGGCTCAGAACCACTGATCTGCGGGAAGCCATGCAGCAGATAGAGAATGTTTTTGATAAGGTAGCACCAAGTACTGCCCTTGAGTATGTTTTTCTGGATGAGAGTCTAGACAAGTTATATAAAAGCGAAGAGCGACTGGCCGGTGTGGTCTTCATTTTTGCAGGCTTAGCTATTTTCATCGCTTGTTTGGGGCTTTTTGCTTTAGCGGCATTTGCTACGGAACGGCGGATCAAGGAAATCGGTATTCGGAAAGTGTTAGGAGCTTCGGTGGCCAATATTGTGAATCTATTATCAAAAGATTTTCTCAAGTTGGTACTGATCGCCATTTTTATTGCCAGTCCCATTGCCTGGTGGGTGATGCAGAATTGGCTGGCAGACTTTGCTTATCGGATCAACATACAATGGTGGGTCTTTGCCGTTTCAGCAGGGCTAGCGATCTTCATCACCCTGCTAACGGTGAGTGCACAAAGTATTAAGGCGGCCTTGATGAATCCGATTAAGAGCCTGCGGACGGACTAGATTCTCGGTTCTTAGGGAAATAGAAGTATAGTCCAAAACCGATTAGGATAATGATGAGCCCATACCAGAAGCCTGTTGGAATCCAACTACTGCTCAGGGGCTTCGTATCTCCCATTAGCATGAAGCCCGCCCAATAATAAGGGTGTGCTAGCTGGTCGAGCTTAGTTTCCTGCAGATAGTCCAATTTCGCCTTCCGCAGGGCCTCGTTTTTTGGCAAACCGTCTTTAAGGTTTTGATAAAAACGGACCATCAAGGCTGGGGTAGTTTGATCCGGGATTTTCCATAGACTCATAACCGTGGCAGGAACTCCTGCCAAGGCGAAAGCATGCGATAGGCTCATAAGTCCTTCGCCCCTTTTCATTTTACCTAAACCGGTATTGCAGGCACTAAGTACCACTAGATCGGCTTCCAGGTCGTAATTGTATAGTTCCTGGGCACTCAATTGGCCATTTTCTGTTTCTCCTGTATTTTGGGTGAAGAGCAGCTTGGAAAATTGCGGAGCATTTTCCTCAATCAGCGCATGCATCGCCAGATGTAGGATTTGGTATTGAGCAGCTACAGCTTCGAATTGCGATTTTGTCGCTTCAGATCTTAGAAAAGGTTCCGCCTCGAAAATCGCGGCGATGTCCTGCACTTCCTTTTCCGCCCCTGGTAAGGGAAGGTATCCAGATCGCACCACGTCCTGAAATACTGCCGCCAATAGGGTGTCGTTTTGCTCGATTTGGTAGGTCTCATAATTGGCAGCAAAAGCACCTAGTTCCTTCTCGGCTTTGCGTTTCCGTTTCTTCCAATCAGACCACAGCCAGGTGGCTGAATAGGCATAAGAAAGGGTATAGTCTTTCAGTAGATAGGGCGCTGCGGAGAATGAGTTTAGTTGAGTCCCCGGGCTAGTGAAGAGGATCTCAAAGGGCAATAGATTCAGCAGCCCATCTGGCACGATGGTCAGTTGCTTGATGTGTTCTGGAAGTTCGGATAGAAGCTTTCCCATTACTTGCTGATACAGCGTATGGGCTAGCTGTCCAAAGGCTGATACTTCGCTTTCTTGTCCGCCTGCCATCACTTCATTTCGCAAGCGAAGTAGGTTTTCGGACCATGCCGTAGGCCCTTCTAATGCTTGCCAATGTACATGGGATGGAGTGACCAGAAACACGAATAAATATTCGTCGCCCACAAAGTACTCGAGCAAGGCTTCATCAGCTTGCAATTGCTTTTGAATTCTGTCAATGCTGATGCTTTGATTATCATATTTTAGGTGGTAATAATCTGCGTATTCTCGTTCCAGTTGTTCCTTTAACGCTTGCAAAGCTGTACTTGTCAGGAACACGCTATCCTGCCACTGATGGCGTTGTGACTCAGTTGTCTGGTTCTGTTGAGCAACGTAATGTAGGCGTTCTCTATAGATGGCTAGTTTCCCCTTGAGTACCTTCTCTTGCTCTATGATCTCAGCAGGGATTTTTGCTCTTTGCGCGCCCTGGTTTTCACGTAAGGTTAAGCGCAAGGTATTGACCTTGGCCGATTCACTTAGCGCAAACCCCTCTTCCAGTAATTTCAGGCTTCCTTGGCTTTCGTACAGTGCTAGTTTGATTTGTAAAGCCAGCTCTGTGATGTTCAGCTGTTCCTTGATAAAATCCCTACGTTTGAAAGTTTCTTCGGTGAATAGCTGAATTAAGCTTAAGCTTTTATCGATCTGTTTTTCGGCTTCTTCTAGTCTTTCAAGCTGATTGCCTTGCTGATACTGATGGAAGAATATCTTGGCTTGATCCGCCAACAGGCGCGCCATTTCCAAGGAGGATTCAGGTGGGTAGGAAGGCGTGATGGCTTTTTCCATCCACTCTTGTGCTTGCTGGTATTTTCCTAGCTGGTCTAACAGTCTAGCCTTTTCGGCCGCTGCATTACTGATCCGCCACTGCTTCTTATGAAAGGTGCTAATGCTATAGGCGTCTTCTACGAAGCGTTCCGCTTTCTCGTAGTCTGCTTGCAGGCGGTAGATCTTGGCCATTTCTAGGTAAGTTTCCGCGTAATGGAGACTATCCTTGGCTTGAATGACGGTATTGAGATCAAGGATTTGTTGGTGAAAATCCAATGCTTCTTCATACTCTTTTAATTCCGAATAGAATTGGGCCATCTCTTTGTACACTACTCTCCGCTCGGACGGTGCTTTTTCCCCTTCCGATTCATCCAAGAGCAATTGGTAACTCGCAAGAGCAGCCCGGTAATCGCCACGATGAGCGTGGAATTGAGCCTGATTATTCAAGACATAGTAGCGCATCAACTTATGGACCTCTTCTTTTTCCTCCACAATCTGCCAGGCTCTCTGGGCCAACAGGATGCTTCTTTCTTCATCATTGATGGCGGCGTAGAGCTCAGCCATAAGTAAATAGGCCTGTCCGATCTGAAGGTAATAACTGCGAGAGATGGGTTCTTCCTTGGCTTCGCATTCTTCCCGATAAGCTTGCAGGTATTCTACCGCAAGCTCACAGGAAGCCAGCGCTCCGGCATAATCCTTGGTAAAAGCTTGAATAGTGCCGATAGCCCTATGATTCCAACCAATGTCCAGCTTTTTATCCATTTGCACATATAAATCCAAGGCAGCATAGAGGTAGTGATAGGCGCTATCAACGTCCTCATTGACGTCAAAATAGATCTTTCCTAAGCTGTACACGGCATCGGCGTTCTGCGAGCTCAAAGTCCCGTATGCCTTTTCGTAATACTCAGCAGCGCGTTTCATATTCGGAGCAGCGGCCTCCCATTCCCCATTGAGGTGTTTGGTTTTGCTGATCATAAAATAGGTGAGCCCCAGTAAGGAATCATTATCGGCTTGATACTGAAGAATCAAATTCAAGGCTTTAGCTAGGAGCTTATCTCCGCTCTCATAATCTGCGCTTTCTGCGTAGGTATTGGCCTGACTTAGTAGAGGGACGATATCGGCTTCTGTGAGCTTTTGAGCCCAGGAAATGGATGGATGGATAAACAAACCGATCAGTAGAAGAAATGGTAGTGTTTTTCTCAAAGTATCAGAAGTTGCTAAGATGTAGGAACTCAAGGAGTCCGAGGGACAATTTGATTTTTTCTAGATATAAAAGTAATGAAAATTAGCTAAACTTAGCTGCACGGGGAGCCAAGCTACCGGAATTGCTGATAGCCGTCAAAAGCAAAGCCGTCAGCTGTCGGAATCGACTTAGTTTTGGGTCGACAGTGCCTCTGATAATATTTCCGATATAGACTGTTTGAGTTCTTCGAAAGTGTCACTTTCCGGGAACACTTTTCGAATCAAGCTAGCACTTTGGATCTGCTGGAGCAATAGCTGACGCTGCTCCTCACCAAGGCATTTTTCCCAGATGAAACGAGCCAGTACCCGCTCCTTCGGGGTGTACGCCATCACGCCAACTTGCTGATGGATTTGGAGTAAGGCCTGGAGGATCTGGGCGGCATCTTCGGCATGTATACCTTTGATGTATCCCTCCTCATACCGCTGACCTGCCTCTTTTTGCGTCAATTCCAAAAGATCCTGGCCAGCTAGGGCTTTAGGGCCATAGTCCTCCCAAAGACAATAAGCGAGGTATTCGGAACGATAGACCTGCTTGTTTTCAGAAGGTAGATGTTGAGACCAAACGGCCTCCATCGCCAGAATGCTTTCATCATCTACCAGCTCGTAGAAACTGGTCCCGGTCAGGTGATAGTATAATTGGTTTTCTTTCTGCACAATAGTGAGATCCAGGGGTTGTACATTGACGCTGAATTGGTGCTTACCTAAGCGGATAATGTTCTCTCCCTTGACAAAGAGGTCTTGTTGATCGCGTAAGCTTCTAATGGCTTCTTCCTGCAAACTCTTTAAGCGAGTTTGCAAAGCGTCGGCCTTATTAGTATCCTGTAGATGACGGAGTTGCTTGATGATATCCCTGACCTTATCCACCATCAAATCGGCAGCAAAAAAGCCATTAATAGCATCTACTTCCTCAAAACTCTGACTGCGTTGTTGGATACCGCCTAAGATTCGATCAGCGGCTTGTTGTAGGGCCGTGGTGCGATTGTTGAGTGCCTCGAGTAAGCTCTTTTTTCGCCCTTCAAAAGCGTTGTAAATCTCTTCGCGCTTATCGGTCAGCTTTTCTATAAAGGTATCGTACTCCACAAACTTACTTTCCAACTCTTCTAGCTGGATCATGAGTTTGGTGAGATAGGTGTCACATTGCTGAGGCGTTTCTGATAATTCGAGGAAGTTGATAATACCTTGATCCAATAGTCGGATCTGCGCATTGAATTCTGCCTTAGCTTCTGTACCCGCTAGATCTTTTTTATGTCGCTTCAACCCCGCCTTGACTTGATTGAGGCGAGCAAAAATTTGGGATACATTGTCTACAATCGCAGTAGTATGCGTTGCATCTTCAATTTTCAGATTACTAACAATATCAATCAAGAGCTGCAACTCGTCTCCGATCTGTGTCACCTCCTGTGCTAACTCGTCTGCCTCCCGGGCGGTTTTCACCTCACCCATCATGGCCTGCTTCTCCTCTATTTTGGCCTGATACGGAGCTAGGGCTTTTTCATCCAGCAGAAAATCCACGCAAGCTTGCGATAGCCTTTCGCTTTTTTCCACTGCCTCTACTTCCAACTCAGTGATCAGTTCTAGCTTGGTATATCGAAGATCCTTCAAGGAAATGACAGCTCCCCGAAGTTTGCGCAGTTCGGCCAAAGCTTGCACAAATGCATCGATCTGGTCAAAAGACTGGCGATCCACCTCTTTGAAAAGTTGCCTGGCTTCTTCTTCAACCGCTGCGATTTGAGCGGTGGTCGCCCTTTGTATGCTGATCTTCTTATCATACTCCTCTATTGCCGCGGTAGCGGTGGCTTTGATCTCTAATAAGGGCTCTTCCAGGTGGAAGCTTTCGTCTTTATCTATCCAGTAATAGCTATCGGTAATATTGGTGCAGATCTTAACTAGGTCATCATATAAACCGGTATAAGAATCATCCTTGGCGGACAAGGTGAGTACCTCGTGGCATTCAGCCATTGCTTTGACAATGTCTTTGTTTCCGATCTTATACAGAAAGCTATCCATATGAGCAGAAGGCAAGGGCTTGCCCTGTAAAAAAGGTGTTTGCCAGATCTGGACGACATGATGCTTGCTGGGCTCATCTTCTGTTTTGAAATAGCTGAGCTCCCCATCTGGGAATACCGCAAAACCATGGCAGTGAATGGGCGTTTCTACCCGTTGCTCTATCAGG
>JAHQWA010000287.1 GCA_019634045.1 Saprospiraceae bacterium | reverse complement strand
CCTCTACAAGGAGGTCAATAATCCCATTTACAATGGGCCGCTACTATGGACCAAAGTACATGTGGGATGGCAGAATATTCTAGCTCATGATTGGGCCGGAAATCATCGGTACGAAAGGCCTGAAATTCAGGATTTGGCCTGGACAGATATTCTTCCCCAGGAATTACACTTAATTGACGACTTACTGCATTAATTCACCGTCGACTTTTATAAGACTTTCTTAATTTTGCGCTTCAGCAAAGTGACGCTAATCAATGGCCATGTAGAAGGTTGGTCCTCCTAATGGCAAATAAAACCATCAGCCCATGTTATCAAATATTACCATATCAAGAGATCTATATGCTTCCGACGAACACCAAATGGTACGCCAGGCCTTAGAAGATTTTATCAAAAAAGAAGCCCTACCCCACTACGAGAAATGGGAAAAAGAAGGCTGCATGCCTAAATCTTTTTGGCAGAAATTTGGGGAGCAGGGCTTTCTCTGTATGGATGTGCCCGAAGAATACGGCGGTAGCGGCTTTGATTTTTCCTTCAGCTCTATGATATTGGAGGAGGTCCGCCGCTTGGGAATTGATTTTGGGGTAGCCGTGCATTCGGATATTGTGGCTCCTTACATTCTAAAGTACGGAACAGAAGAGCAGAAGCAACGATTTTTGCCCAAGATGGTTTCCGGGGAATGGATTGGCTGTATCGGCATGTCCGAGCCTAGTGCGGGTTCGGATCTCAAGGCCCTTAAGACCGTAGCCATGGATATGGGGGATCACTATTTGATCAACGGTTCGAAAACCTTTATCACCAACGGTTACGTGGCTGACTTTGTACTATGTGCCTGCCGGACTAATAGAGGCTCTGAATCTGAAGGCATTAGTCTAATCTTAATCGAAAAATCAAGAGAAGGATTTACCACCGGGCAGCCCTTCGAAAAGATAGGTATTAAGTGCCAAGATACCTGCGAGCTGTTTTTTGAAGACGTAAAAGTCCCCAAAGAGAACCTCTTAGGCGATGTAGGAATGGGATTTCGCTTAATGATGAATGAATTGCCAAGAGAACGATTGGGTATCGCAGTGGAGGCATTAGGAACGGCCATTGGGGTGGTTGAGAAGACCCTACAATATGTCACTGAAAGAAGAGCGTTCAAAAAAGCCATCGCGGACTTCCAAAATACCCAATTCAAGCTTGCCGATTGTGCAGCGGAAGTACAGGTCTACCAGAGTTTCCTAGATCGTTGTGTAGAGTTGCAAATGGAGCATCGCTTAACGACAGAACAAGCTTCTATTGCCAAGTTCAAGGCTACTGATATGTTGGATAAAGTAGTAGATGAATGTCTCCAGTTGCACGGTGGGTATGGCTATATCTGGGAATATGATGTAGCTCGAGCCTATGCTGCGGCTAGGGTGACGCGCATTTATGGCGGAACCAATGAGATCATGAAATTGATCATCTCCCGTGGCTTGTTTAAGGAACACTATCTAGCAGAGAAAAGAAAAGCAGCAGAAAATAGTGCCGCCCTGCAGAACTAACCCGTACAAGGATAACTCCAAGTGGCAAATTTTCAACTCAAAGGGAACCTATTAGAAAAACCTGTGGTTTTATTCAGGCATGTTCGCTGAATCACCCACTTAATACTTTCATGCTGGATAAGCATTCATTGACTTCCGTTTTTGATAATAATGCCGAAGCCTATCACAAGTATAGGCCCAAATGCCCCGTCTACATTCTGGATAAGCTGCGCAGTGCAAGTGCTCCCTCAACAGAGGCAAGAATACTAGAGATTGGCTGTGGTACTGGCCAACTTACGACAGATATCGCAAAGTGGCAGCACCCCATCGTAGCCATTGAAAAAGGAACTCAATTGGCTGCACTGGCGGCAGTTAATACGCGTACCTTTCCCCAGGTGCAGGTCATTACGGCCAGCTTTGAGGATTGGCCTGGAGTGGAGGAAGGTTTTGATCTTGTAGTGGCCTGTCAATCTTTTCATTGGATTGAGGACTCCATTGGCATCCAGAAGGTATATGATCATCTCAAACCCAATGGTTGCTTCGCCCTGATTTGGCATTTAGATACTTCGCAAAAAACGCCCTTCTGGCAAAAGTCCTCCCCTATCTATAGATCTTTTTTTCCAAATAGTTCCAGTCATAAACCGCTCACATCGCAAGCGGATAAATATCATCAACTCCTGACAGAAAGTAAGTTGTTCAAAAACCTACAACGTTATGAATATCCCTGGGAGATCACCTACAATAAAGCAGCCTATTTAGGCCTGCTAAGTACCTTTTCGCTACAGGGCAGTTTACCTCTACCTATGCAGCAAAAATTCTTCCATGAAATCGGTTCTTTAATAGAAAAAGAGGGCGGAAGTGTAACCAGATACCAAAATAGCGTTATGCTAGTGGTTGAAAAGGCCGTAGCATAGTGCATTCCTATAAATCCTTCACACAATATTCCTATTCCATTACCACCAAATCTATTAGTGTTTAACACGTAGAAATGCTACTACCTTATTTATTCACGAGTGACAGATTGGGCTTCAGAAATTGGCAAAGTACGGACCTCAACAAGATGGCAAGCATTAACGCCGATCAGGAAGTGATGCAATTTTTTCCATCAACCCAAACCAAGGAACGTACGCAGCAGTTTATCGATCGCATGCAAAAACAATACGCCGAAAGAGGCTATTGTTACTTTGCTGTAGAAAAACTGACAACCGAAGAGCTAATCGGCTTCGTAGGCCTAGCTTACCAAAGCTTTGAAGCCCCATTCACCCCTTGTGTCGATATCGGCTGGCGACTGGCCAAAGAACATTGGAATCAGGGCTACGCAACGGAAGGCGCCAAACGCTGTTTACAGTATGCCTTTCAGGAAGTAGACTTGAAGCAGATCTGTGCCACTGCTCCAGCCATCAATTTAGCGTCGATAGGGGTGATGAAGAAAATTGGTCTACAATTCGATTATGAGTTCGAGCATCCTTTGTTGCTAAATCATGATCGGATTAGGAAGTGCGTCCTTTACAGTATTGACGCAGCTACCTACCAAGAACAGGGCACCACATCATAATCAAGTAGTAATACTTGTGATTAGGTGCTGAATAACAAATCATTGTGTTTCACTAGCATTGTTTGTCTTTGAAGTCAACTGACAATTCGAACAATAATGGTGAACCATCACAAAACAACGTCTGATGAACTGGTGGAAAAAAATTTTAGGAAGGAAGGATTTAGTTTTTGATCCTGTTGCTGAATTTCCCATTGGGGACGAACAAATGGATCAATATTACGAATGGAAAAAGGCTGGCTTAGAGAAACAACTTGGTCCTATGCAGGATAAGTTCGACCATGCCATTATTCCATTTGTGCTGGGTGGAGCAGTAGATGTATACTGTTTCCCAAAAGCAAAAGGAGGAACGGCTTTATCCACGATGGAACTTATCCATCCTGATGGCAGTGGCCCCGTTCCGAACGAACTGGGGACTTACGAATTAGTAGCCTTTACCCGCCACAAACCGAAAGCTAAGCAAGCCGAGGATTCTGCCTTTACTGTAATGGAACGAAAGATCAGTAGCTTGCTCAGCATTATTGCTCAACACTCCTTCTTATCGTCGCTGGAACCTGGAGAAACAGCCGAAGTTCCAAACGAAGATGGAAACTCTCACTACCTAGTCTTCGACAAATACCAAGCTAGAAGGCGGCCATTTCGAATCGGAAATCATGACCATGGCTTACTGCTAATCATGGAAGTACACAAAAGTGAGTTGAAATATGCTCGAAAATATGGCACCCACAAATTGATCGAAAAGCTGAAACAAGCCAAAGTCTATCCATGTAGTGATCTGGATAGGGAACCTGTGATCTAATTGGGTCAATCCTCACCAAGCTGTTCGCCTCTGCGTTCCAGGATCAATTCGCGCCAGGCCTTTACGACGTCAATCTTAGGGGTCTGGCGCCAATAGATGTAACCGGGGTCTCGGGCATTTGGATCAGTGATGCTGTCCACCAACTCCATCTGACTGAACCAAGATGATTCTAGATTCAAGACATCATCTACCATGATCTGTCTATCAAATTGAGTATTCGGATCGGCCCAAAAAGCATAGGAACTATTGAGGCTTTGAGCCTGTGGCAAGCCATATTTTTTGCGAAAAAAATTGATGGCCCCAGCATGCCCATAGGACCCACCATAGATCATACAAGAGGCTCGCTCTGCTGCTGGTATTTGCTGATATACCTTCGATACTTTCTGGACCATCTCTTCCCAACCGTGCATATCAGCGATGTCCTGTGGGATGGGATAGTACTGGCCGTCCTCCCAACGTTGCTTATAATAAATTCCTAAGTCCTGATTCAAAAAAGAGAGGTAAGCCTTCAACGAATCCAAAGAAAGCACGGGTAAGGAAAAGGGAATAACAGGTAAGGAAAAAACAAATAGGCCCACCATTAATCCCCATTGTCTACTAGGCTGTAAGATCCATTTCTCCAAAAATAAGCCTCCGAAAGGGAACAAAATTAGAAAGGCTCCCGCCGTATAATAGGCTTTCCCACTTAAAGCTCCGATGAATAGAATGGTGCCTATCAGGGCCCAAGCTAGGTATTTGTATTCACGATAGTTTTGTCCCCGAAATAAACCGATCACACCAGCGATCCACACCACCGAAAAGGCGAAATGAAATCGAAACTGGCTGAACAGAAAATGAGGCCAACTTACATGCAATAGCTGGGTTTCCCGCAATTCACGCATATGAGCGAGTACAGGTAAACCGTTTTCCCATTGCCAATAAAGGTTAGGTAGCACGAGGACAAGGGCGATAAAAACGCCAATTAGAAAATGCGGCGACCACATCTTCTTCCGATGAGGGCTCAATAACAATGCCAGCAGCAGCATGAACAGGTAGAAGGCTACCGAGTACTTAGTAAGAAAAGCTAAGCCCATCAAAAAACCAAGCACATACCATCTTATCGCCTTTGGTTCCCGAATAATCTGAATCGTTTGATGAGCAATCAAAAACCAAAACAACTGATTAAAAGACACCGGTTGAAACAAGGTATTGCTTCCCAATAAAGCCGGTGATAAGCTTAGTGATAACCCTGTGATCCAGAGCGCTACTCTTCCGCCTCCCAATTGTATTACCAACCGGCAAGCTATAATAATAATGACCACTCCGGCTAGAGCGGGAAATAGGCGAATCATGAATTGACTTCCGCCTAACACATTGGCTATAGCTCCAATAAAAGGCGTTATAGGAGGAACCTCGAAGAAACCCCAGGCAAGATGCTTTCCTTCATCAAAATACAGATACTCGTCCCGATGAAGGCCATAGCGGGTATTAGTCAGAAAATGGATCGTGAGCTTTAAGATAGCCAGGAAAAGTATGACCTGCTGGTCTTTCCAGCGTTTAAAGAAGGTGGTTTCCATAATGAAAAATAGAAATTCTTTTTCCCAACATTTACCAGACAACTGAATTTTAATTGAAAATATAGATCAGTGGCCTGCAATGGTCATTCACTCAACAAAATGTACCAGCCAATCATTGCTTATTCTTTTGTGATGGGACAAAGAATATATTTGAGTAAACAATCATACCCAATGGAAAATCAAAGTAGAAAGTTAATGGCTATCGTCGCCCACCCTGATGATGAATCCCTAGGTTTAGGGGGAACCCTAGCCAAATATGCCGCTGAAGGAGCAGAAGTTAGTGTATTAATGGCCACTAAAGGAGAACGGGGCCGATTTGGAACCGCCGCCGTATCTCCAGGAATGGAAGTAGTTGGCAAAACGCGTGGGCAAGAATTGCTCGAGGCTGCCAAGGTCTTAGGGATAAAACAGGTCCGGTTCTTGGGCTATATCGATGGTGACTTGGATCAAGCCCCTGCAAAGCAAATTATCGAGGAAATTGCCTTGCACATCCGAGATCTACAACCAGCTGTAGTATTATCTTTTGGACCTGAGGGTGCTTATGGTCATCCCGATCATATCGCTATATCACAGTTCACCACGGCTGCCATCCTAAAGGCGGCAGATGCCGGATTTGATCCCATAAGTTCACTGCCTCACACCGTCCTGAAGTTGTACAACATCTTATGGTCTAAGCCGATCTGGGATGTTTATCAAGCGGCCTTCAAAGAATTAAGCACGACTGTTGATGGAAAAAAACGACTGGCCTTTCCCTACCCTGAATGGATGATCACTACGCAACTGAATACGGAACAGTACTGGGAAACCGCTTGGGCAGCCATCCAGTGCCATCAGACCCAGATGGCTATCTACCAAAACCTAGATCAATTGACTCCGGCGCAACACAAGGTTTTATGGGGTCGCCAAGAGTTTTATCGGGTATTCAGTCTAGTGAACGGGGGACGTAAAAAGGAAAGAGATCTGTTTGAAGGGATTACAGCAGCAGTTTTGGTTCCAAACTAGTGGCCTTTAGTGCTCGTTTCAAGAAGAGCTAGTTGGGTCATTCGAAAAACAATACCTTTGGGCTAAAACCCGACCATGACCGGCTTTTATTATGAAGACGAAACGTTCCAGGATCTACTATTAAACGGAGAAGACCTTAGCAAAAAGGAATTTGTTGAGTGCACTTTCAAACAATGCGATTTTTCAGAAGCAAATCTCTCAGGCGCTGACTTCGTCGATTGCTTCTTTGAGGGATGCAACCTTAGCATGGTGATCCTGGAAGGAACAGGGCTAAAGAATGTGTCTTTTGAAAGCTGTAGACTAATGGGGATTGACTTCCAAACTTGCAATGATTTCCTGCTCAAATTGAAGTTTGAAGAATGTCAATTGGACTTCGCTAATTTCCAGCAAAAGAAACTTCCAAAAACCCGATTCATAGACTGCCGGATGGAGGCGGTAGAATTCCAGGAGACGGACTTATCTGAAGCTGTTTTTGAACGATCTTTACTGATCAGTGCACATTTTCATCGCAGTAACTTGGAGGCGGCGGACTTTCGAGCTGCCCTTGGCTATCGCATCGACCCAACCCAAAACCGCATCAAAGGCGCTAAGTTCTCATTAGATGGAATCGCCGGTCTCCTGGAGCAATTCCAGATCGAGCTCAGCTAGCTCGTTTCCGCTCCATTATCTTTCATCTGTAAAGCTTCCAGTTTGACTAGCAGAATTGTCAGAGAAGGTTTTTATCTTGCTTGGTAGTTGCACTTGATTGCCTAACCTGTAACCAGAGCTAAAATCTGACTTTAACATGTACAAGATCTTCCTTTCGCTTTGCTGTAGTTGTTTCTATATTTTGCTGCAGGCTCAACCTATTGCATCCAGTACGTTTGATCATCTTCCTTTCCGTTTCATTGGTCCAGAAGGTAACCGGGCCATAGCCATTGCTGGCGTTCCAGGCGACCCCATGATTAATTATATCGGAGCAGCCTCGGGTGGGCTTTGGAAAACGACGGATGGCGGGCTCAATTGGAAGCCCATTTTTGATAAACAAACTGCTTCCTCCGTCGGTTCTGTGGCCATAGCTCCTTCCAATCCCAATCAGGTCTGGGTAGGTACGGGGGAGACCTTCGTCATTCGACCGGCACACGCGATGGGAGACGGTATCTATAAATCTACCGATGCTGGTAAAAACTGGAAAAAAATGGGCCTGGAAAAATCTGGGCGTATTGGCCGAGTGATAGTGCATCCGCACAATCAGGATATTGTATATGCTGCTGCCCTGGGGCATACCTATGGTCCGCAAAAGGAGCGAGGAGTTTATCGATCGAAAGATGGCGGAGCTAGCTGGGAACAGGTACTTTTCGTGGATGAAGGGACGGGAGCGGCAGACCTGGCTATCGATCCGGAAAATCCGGATATCTTATAT
>JAHQWA010000286.1 GCA_019634045.1 Saprospiraceae bacterium | reverse complement strand
TCTGAACGGAGGTGTACATCTGCCAGCGGCTGTAGGAAGAGATTATACTTGGAACCTGTTTTCGTCACTTGCTCTAGGTCTACCTTGAGTTGCTCTCGGAATTGCGGCCCAAAATACTTCAACCCAAAGGGAATCAACTTCGCATTCAGTTTTTCTGGATCAGTCCCTGGGGCCAGCTGTACATAGGAAAAATAGTTATTGTTCACCCAGTTATTAGCTTGACTCGCATCCAGGGTAGACATGGACATGAGGTATTCAAAGTCTAAATGTGAATTGCTGGGCATTTCCTCAATCACTCCAGTGATCCGGTAGGCTTGGTTTTCTGTATCATCATTTAAGATCAGTTGTTCTCCCACTGGATCTAAATGAGGAAAAAACTGATCTGCTACCCGTTTTGTGATAACAATAGAATAGGGTTCTAGGAGCCAGCTTTCGGGATCACCAAATACAGTAGTGAAATCGAACATTTCCGTAAAAGAATGATCAACGTATACGAACTTCTCCTGAAAAGTACTTTCATTATCGTTGGGTGTTCGAACCAGGTTTGTTCCGGCATTGAAGAAAAAGCGGTTCAGGCGACAGGCATTGACTACCTCAGGAAATTCCTCTTTGATGGTGGTAGCGGCGGGAGCAGGTAAGGCCGTTCCCTTCGCGATCGATTGATTTAGGTTGATGTCGAGGGCGAGTCGGTAGATTTCATTTGAATGCTGATGATAGGTATCGTAGCTCAATTCATTCTTCACAAACAGGCCAATCAACAAACAACAAGCTACGCTCAAGGCAAGCCCCGCTATATTGATGAGGCTGAAGAATTTCTGCTTGAAGAGCTGTCTAAGGGCAATCTTAAAATAGTTTCTGAACATAGCTTGTGGTTTTTAGCACTTGGTTTTGTAAAAAGGAGCGCTTCTCGTTTTATACTTAGGATTTGCTCGTATTTCAAATTATTGATCCCGCATCACAGCAGCAGGATTGGTAAGGGCAGCCTTGACGGTTTGGCTGCTGATTGAAACCACCGCCAATAGTAATAAACTAAGACTCGCCAATACGAAGGCCATCCAGCTGAAGTCAATTCGGTAAGTAAAATTTTGCAGCCACTTGATGGATACCCAGTAGGCAAAAGGACCCGCCAGTAAGATGGATACAACTACCAATCGAACTACATCCTTGGACAGCAGGCCGATAATACTGCTTACCGATGCGCCCAAGACCTTTCGCAAACCCACTTCTCGCTTGCGTTGGGTGGTAAGAATAGCAGCTAGCCCAAATAGCCCTAAACAAGCAATCAGAATAGCAAGCAAGGCAAAAATATTGAGTAAGGTCAAGGTTCGGTTTTCATCAGCATATTGGTTCTGTACATATTCCTCCAGGAAAGTATAAGAGAAGGGTGTATTGGGATAATGTTTGGCCCAAGATGCCTCCAGGTAGTTTAAGGTGTTCGACATATTGTCTACCTCTGTTCGAACGCCGATAGAATAATATTGAGGAGGCATGGGTGTAATCATAGTTGGCTCTATCCCATCTCGCAAAGAACTGGTGTTAAAATCCTTTACCACACCAACAACATCTCCGACAAAATTATTGATATAAACTAGAATTTTCTTTCCCAGCAAAGCCTCTGGATCACGAATACCTAATGGCTCTCCCAATGCTTGGTTAACAATTACAGGCCGTACCTCATTTGGCCCCGGATATTTATCCCCCATTCTTTCCGCTTCTTGCGGCGTGATATCTCGGCCTGCTACCAATTCCAGTCCATAAGTCCTTAGATAGTATTGGTCCGCTGCCTTTATCGAGACGATAAATTCATCGGTCTGCGGATTACCCGCATATGGATAAGCCGCCATGCCCAGCCCCATATCAGACATCGGTGCGCCGATAGCGAAGGAAACATCACTAATCGCCGGATTGGATAACCATTCGGTCGTCAATACATCGTTCTTGTCTGATTTTTGCAGGTCAATCTGTAGGATTCCCGTTTGCTGGAACCCTAAATCTTTTTCTTTGATAAAATTCAATTGCTGGGATACGGTCAAAGCTCCACTAATAATGACCAAGGTGATCATGAATTGGGCCACCACGATGGCTCTGCGAAGATGCGTATCTTCTCTTTGGCCAAAAGTTTTACTAGACTTTAGAGCCATCTTGGCTTCTTGTCGTGCCAGGACCCACGCAGGATAGCCCCCTGCTATCAAGCTCGTTACCAAAACGATGGCCAAACTAAATAGCAGCACTGGAACCGACCACAGGCTACTATCACTCAATGACTTGCCTAAAAGCTGGTTCACAAAGGGTAGTAATAACTCAACCAAGACTCGGCTAAACAGAAAAGCACTCAGGCTTAAAACGATAGCTTCTCCCAGGAGATTGGTCCAAATTTCAAAGGATTTGGCCCCTATCACTTTCCGAATACTAACCTCCAAGCGCTTCTCCGTATTAGAAGCCAGACTAAGATTGATGAAGTTGAAGCAGGCCATCAACAAAATCAAAGCTCCAATACTGATCGCAATCCAAATCACAGATTTTGAAATGGATGCAACGGGTGATCCATCCAGAGAAATGAGCGTAAAATGAATATCTGCTAAAGGTTGCAATACAGGCGTATTACGGGAAACATCCTCCGGTTCCTGCATATATTTTTCCCCAAACTGTGCCAATTGAGCATCAAGCTGTCCTTCTTTCAGGGGTTGATCGAACAAAGCATAGGTCGCTAAGCCAATATTAAACATCGTCCAATTATCTTTCGGTAAGCTTACCATCTCATCTGTCAAGCTACCATGAGATACTAAGGCCGAGGCAGGGATATGTGTCGTAGGAGGCGGGTCAGCATAAACACCAGCAACTTGCAAAAGCGTATTTGCTTCTAGATAAACGGAAGCCCCAATCGGGTTTTGGTCCACAAAAAGACGTTCTGCTGTCGATCTGGAAAGCAGAATATTTCCTGGTTGTTCTAGGGCCGCTGATCCTTGCCCTTGGAGGATCTCAAAATCAAAGATGGATAAGATACTCCCTTCACTAAAATAGAGATTCTTGATGGCTTGTGGCTCTTCCGCGGTCAGACCAAGCGTGGTTTCCTCTTTTCTGTAAATTTGGCCAACGGCTGCAGCTGGAAATTCCGCTTCAAAGGCATCGGCCAAGGGGAACGGAGTACTGGACATTTCTTCTAGCTCTCCTTCCTCTATGGATTGAATGTTGATCCGATAGATTCTATCTTTATTCGTATGATGCATGTCAAAACTCCCCTCATACCTAACCAACAAAAATATCAGCAGACAACTGGTAAAACCTGCGGTAAGCCCCAGTAAATGGATCATGGAGTAGCCTGCCTTCCTTTTGAGGCGTCGAAAGATCAATTGTAAACTTTGCTTCAACATTAGGTATTTAGGTTTAACAGGGACCAAAGGGTCAATAAATGTAGATTGTTTTCAGTCAGATAATGGCAAGGGGTATGCCAGAAGCATTAAAAAACTCATTATCAATTATTTACAGCAAAATAAAAAAACTACTAGCTAGTTTGAATTGTGCGGAAATGAACGAAAAGTGTTCGATTATGAACAATAAGGAAGCCTTGTTGTACCCTTATTGTATACTGCCTGTATCCGAAATTTCCGCTTAAAACCGTATGTTATGATCAAGCGATTTATGACAAATCTTTGCAGCGATCACCTGCTGGCTAGTAAAACATTTTACACCACTATGTTTGACCTTACCGTAAATTTTGATAGTGATTGGTTTATTCAACTTCAGGACGATAAGACCGGCTTAGAGCTCGGGTTAATCCTTAGAACAAGTGAGATCGTACCCGAAGCCTATAGACTGACCCCACAAGGTTTTTATTTGACCTTCGTGGTGGATGATGTTGAACCTTATTTCCAAAGAGCACAAGATGAAAATTTTACGATTGTCCAGGCTCCGCATGATACTTTTTACGGACAACGGCGTCTACTATTAAGGGATCCCGATGGAACGCTAGTAGATGTTTCCGCACCGATCCCAAATTTTCAATTTCAGTAAACCCATGAATGTGTCAAGTAGATTAGATCACCACACACCGAAGTATGAAGATCAGGTCGGCAATTTTGGCTTGTCCTATCACCTGGAGATGTTAAAGGATACCGAGCGGGTGGGACGAATCCGGCAGGCATTGGATGAAGTGCTGCAGCCCGACGGAATTCATTGCGAGTTAGGCATCGGGACAGGGGTTTTTGCTATTTACGCTGCGAGCAAATGTCGGAAAGTGTATGCCGTAGAGAAGGATCCAGCGATTTATGCTTTCGCAAAAAAGAATATTCAAGAATCCATCTATGCTGATAAGATAGAATTGTATTTGGCAGATGGCCTAGATTTTGTACCGGAGGAAAAAGCGGATACCTTATTGGTGGAGATGATGTCCATCTGGTGTATAAACGAGCCGCAAGTAACAGTGATGAATCATGCTCGAAAACACATTCTGCGGGCTGGCGGAGTTTCTATTCCTAGTCGAATCGTCAACCTGGTGGAATTGGGGCACTATGATTTTGAAGTAATGGGAGTACCTTGCCCCAGCAGTCTTCCACAGTTTAGCGGTATTACCGCACCACGCATCATGACTCAGTCCGCTGTCTTCAATACCTTTGACTTTGGGAAAGCTAATACAGAGACCATCGAAGATCAAATTCAGATCAAAGCATTGGTAAGTGGTAATGTGAATTGTGCTAGACTAAGCAGTCTTGTACAGCTAAGTCCTTCCATCACTTTCTACAGCACGGACAGTTTGATGCCTTTGACTATTGTACCACTTCGAGCGAGGGCTGTACAAGCGGGGGACGAGCTGACTTTCTATAGTCAATTTAAGGTCAGAACAGATTTGGAGCGTAGTCGATTTGAACTGAGATAGTTTCAGGTATCAGCGAACAAACTCCACATAATCTATTTCCAAACTAAAGGGGCCTTCTTTCTTCTCATCCGTAATCCAACCCATTCGGATTATTTCTCCTTTCGTTTCTGGCTGTAATGCCCTGCCCGTAGGTCTGCCGAGTCGATATTGTTTAAAATCCGCTAAAGACACTTCAATGATTTCCCATCCCTCAGATTCCAGTTTCAGTTGATGTTTATAATTGGGCATCCAAAACCTCCGATCTGTTTCTAGGGTAAAGGCACAACGGATTCCGGTACTCTTCACTCTAAACTTAATGCTACTAAATTCTGAAAGGTCAATATTTCCGTACGGGGATCTAAAGGAAGCGAACCCTCCATTGTTTGCCAAGGACACCCGGCCAAAAAAACGAGCACTCTGGTTCGTGAAGTTTACCTCTCCTTGAGATAGTCCCCCCATCACACCATCATTAATCACCTGCCAACCTGGGGCAGAAGTCCTTTTTCCAAAATCAATCTTCTCCGGCATGTTGTGTCCCAAAAGCAGGGCCATAAATAAAAATGTAATCGTATGCATATATCTATATTTCAGTTAGCTGTCCCGAATAAAGAGAGGTAACAAGAATGTGAAAGCTTAGTTGGGATATTTGCCTTTGATTCGGAAAAAAAAGATGAAGTGTCTACGATTAAGCAAAACGGGAAGGGTGCTAATGGCTCACCGCCATACTTTTATAGGCTGAGGGCTTCATACCCGTAAACTTTTGGAAGAACTTATTAAAGGTAACTCGATTATTGAAGCCTGCTTCCTGGGCAATAGCTTCGATAGTGAGGTGCGCAAAGGATGCTTCGAGCAGGATTTGCTTGGCATAGTCAATGCGATAACGATTGATATGCTCATTGAATGATTCCTGGATCAGGCGCGTGAAGGTTTGTGAAAGGTGGTGCGGCTTCTCCTCTATTCTAAGTGCCAATGCCTTGAGGTTAAGATCTCTTTCAAGAAAAATACGCTCGGCTTGCAAAGCATGCGAAATCTTAGTTTGAATACGTTCCATATCCTTCTTACCAATTCCAGAATGCACGTACTTCCCTCCCAAACGAGCCATAAAATCCGGTTGAAAATAAAGCAAATAGGCCATGGAAAAAACGATGGTACTAATGATCAAATAATACGGAGCAAAATCATGCCAATCTCTGGCAAAACAAGTGAAGCCGAGCATGAGAACAGACGTTAAAAAGAAGATACTAGCGATGCCCAGGCTCAAGACGCGCTTGACTTTGGGTAGTTCAACGGGCATCTTTTGGCAATGTCGGACAATCACTACTGCATACACCAGCAAATGTAGGGCTCGAGCGTAATTGAGAGGCATCACTCGATCAAAAAAGTGAACGCGGATGAAGGCGATCCGAGCCTCCCCCGGTAAAATGAAGATATCGAAGAAATACACAAAGGCCAGTAGCATTGGGATGAGATGTAGGGCATCCCTGCCTTGGAAGCTTTGCTTTTTCTCCCACAAAAACAGAAAATAGAACCAAAGCAAAGGGCCATAAATGAAGCCTACATAAAAGTAGTACCTAGCAATGAAAACAGTGGAAATGCTGACCAAAGCTGTGGTGGCATAGACGTAGTTGATCATTTCCAGCCCCATCAACAAAATGAATAGGGCCAAAACTTTAGACGCGTAGTGCTTGTCTTTGAAAAAGAGGCCGCCCGAAACGAAAATGGCCAGTAGGGCGTAGCAAAGTAGTATAAATTTAATCCACGGCATCAGAGACCAATTTACGGTCCCTCAACCAATTATTCTCGTTGAAATTGGAGTTGAATCTGCAACTTGCCATACCATTCTGGTTTTTTCCCATTAGGATAAGTTTCATCAAATAAGGTCAGGCTAAGTTGTTCATCCTGGACCTCATATTGGTAAACCTGTTTTGCCCCTTCAAAACCAGGCACCCTAGCCAAATCCGGCGTTACCGTCATGCGTTTATCCGTTAGTAGATAGGCCCCGGTATTGAAAACTAGATGCTGGAAGGCTGCACGAAGCTCATCACAGCTGGGCTTACTAAAATCCTTGAAGGCCGGACGAGCTTCAGACGTAGGGTGATACATGATCATATAACGTTCTGGGCTCCCCATAAATAGGCCGCCCGCCGGCTGGTCAACAACATAGGTCGTATCCGAATAGATATACCGAATCTGGCTGAGTGTCCAAGAACCAGCTATCATTTTCCTGTTTTTTTCATACTGGTTGATTTTTTCCTTGATAGCGGAAGGTTCCATCTTTTCAGCCAGACTCAGCAGGTCGTTGGTGTTGGCGAAGATCTTCATTCGGTAGTCTGCCCCAGCCTCTAGAAGGGCAAGTACAGCCGCTTCATTACCGTAGAAGTAAGCCCAATGAAGGGCAGCAGCATCGTTGATCTTGTCTTTTAGATCAATAGATGCTCCTGCCTCAACCAAAGTATTAGTGATTTCCAAATTCCGTCCGATGACACTCCCGATGAGGGGTGTCAATTGATAGCGCTCACCCGCGCCATTGGGATCCGCCCCAGCCTCCAATAACCGCTGCACGATTTGAGGGTGCTCCCAACGCGCAGCTAAGGCGAGTGCAGTCTGCCCCACTCGATTAAAAGCATCCACCTCAATATCATAGTTCAAAAGTACGTCCAACAGGTCTACATCAGCCGTGAAGACCGCCTGATGTAGCAAAGGAGAGCCATAGGCATCTGTCGTATTCGGATCTATCCCCTGATCGAGCAAGCGCCGTACTTCAGATGCCTGTTTTTGGCTAATAGCATGAAATATTTCCTTCTGTTTAGCTGATATGGATCTCTCCAAAATTGATCCGCCGAAAACCGACAGCTCTTGTGGATCATGCCAGAGGCGCAAAAGCACATCAGCGGCATCTCCGTGTTTAGTTTGAATACTAAGGTCCACTCCCTTTCCAACCAGGGTAGATAAGGCAGCACGATTGCCATAATAGGCCGCCCAATTGGCGACTGGGTCACCTTTCGCATCAATCGCATTGATATCAGCTCCATGATCGATAAGTAGGTTGAAAATCTCCGGGTGATTTCTAGAGCAAGCAAACATCAGGGGGGTAGCCTGCAGCTCGGTAGTAGTACGCAGGTCCACCAGTGCGGACCTGCTCAGAAGTGATTCTACTACTAGTAATTGATCATGCAAAACGGCATAATGCATGGGCCCATGCCCAGCCTTATCCAATTGATTAGGGTTTTCTATAGTCTGTATGAGATGTTGTGCGATCCGTAGGGCTCCCTTTTCGATACACATTTTTAAGCACTTAGCCGTGTCTGGAGCAGGTAAGGACACTTTTTGAAAGGCCTCCAGGTTATCTGCTGGAATAAAGTCTTCCCAATCGGGAGGGGGAACGATCGTGGCCAAGCTCATCGATGCCAGCAGGCAAATAAAGAGTACTTTCAGGCTTGTTATTTCGTATCGCTTTGCGGTCGTCAACATCTGCAAACATCATTTTGATCGACCACAAAAATGAGTCTCGGGAAAGCGGATTAGCGAGTTTTTAAGGCTTCAATTGGTAAAGAATAATTGTTTTTTACAGCTTTTCCTTCGAATGGCCATTATATTGTCAGCCATCTGACAAGCGCCATCCAGCGGTGATTAGAATAACGGACAAAAGCATCAGGAAATACCTTCCACCCACTTACGGAAGGCTGCCGTTTTGGCTCCGCTGGTTTTGAGTCCCTCCTTCTGATCTTTGAGATGCACCACCAATCTGTTACCAAAATAGGGTTCCATTTTCTGGATGTATTGAATATTGACCATTTCACTTCGGTTGATCCTAAAAAATACCGCCGGGTCCAAGACGCTTTCCAATTCCGTCATTCTGAAGTTAACTACATGCTTCTTCCGGTTTTGGTCTACGGCGAATACCAAGTCGTTGTCCGCAAAAAAGTAGGCTATATCGGTAGCATTTAGGAGGAAAATACCCGCGGTTTTCTTGATGGCAAAACGGCTCTTGTATTCTTTCTGGGAGTTGAGCAGCAAAGAGCGGAACTCTTCCATGAGCTGGTTTTTGAGTGGGGCCTGTAAGGACTCTTGCAAATAGGTTAGTCGAGCCTCCGTTTCCACTCTAGTCCCCAATTCCATAATTCTTGCTACACATTTTCTCAGCTCTTGTAAATCGATTGGCTTGAGCAGATAATCCAAGGCAGCATATTTGAAGGCTTTGATGGCGTATTGATCATAGGCGGTGACGAAGACGAGATGGAAATTCATTTCATCCAATTGGTCCAACAGGTCAAAACCCGTACCATCTTGCATATTGATATCGAGGAATACCACCTCCGGCTGTAGCTCTCCGATCTGCTGCACACCGCTTTTCACACCATCGGCCTCTCCGACAATCTCGATATCCTGCACAAATTTGTCAATGAGGATACGGAAGGCGTCTCTGGCGTCTTTTTCATCATCAATAATCAGTGTTCTTAACATAGCTCCTGTGTTAAATTCGCTCTAGGCTAATAATTCTACTCGGGTACCGGATTGGGTGGCTCGATCCCGGATATTTAGCTGCATACCCCGCCCAAACTTTCTATTTAATTGTTGAATACGTTGAAAAACGAGGTCCGTGCCCAGGGATTTCTTATTCTTCTGGTCCTTGGATTTGTGTTGCAAGGAGAAAGTCCGCCCTACCCCATCATCTTCTACCGTAACTTTATGGCGTCCTTGTTCTTGGCTAACTAGGATTCGGATATGGCCACGGCTTTCCTTTGGCCCCACCCCATGCCAGATGGCATTTTCAATGAAGATTTGCAATACCATGCTAGGCACTTGAGCTTCGTAGATGTCTATACCTTCCTCAATGTCTACTTGATAATCAAACTTATTGTTAGAACGAATCTTCTCTAATTCGAGATAGTTGATCAACAATTCGATTTCATCGCTTAGGGGTACGAAGGCGGAAGTAGAGTTTTGCAATACCTGTCGCATCAAGCTAGAAAACTTTCCAAAAAGATAGATCGTTTTCTCTTCATTTTGCTGCAAAAAAGACGATTGGATAGAATTCAAGGTATTAAAGATAAAATGTGGATTGATCTGCAGGCGAAGCAAAGCTTGCTTCACCTCCGCCAGGCTCTTTTCCAGCTTCAAGCGCTCGTGGCGAGAAAAGTAATAGCCCAGTCCTCCGAGCAGGAGCAGAAAAATAGCCAAGGCTGCGATAATCAGCTGGTTTCGTTGATTCTTTTGTTCAGAAATCTGATTTTTAAACTCTAGCCTTTCAATTTTCGACTCCTTGTCCCTCAATTCATAGTCCGCCTCAATCAAGGCGAGAAGCCCGAGTCTTTCCAGAGAGTGAATGGAATCCTGAATAACTTTGCTTTTTAGTAAGGTTTCATAGGCAAAATCGGGATTACCCAATTTCTTGTGGATGACATGCTTCATTTCCAATATGTGGAACTCGTTTTTCGGAAGCAGCTTAAAGCTTAGTGCTTTATCCATATAGATTAGGCACTGAATATAGGCTTCCTTTTGAAAAGCATAGTCTATAGTCCCCAGCAAGGCAGTAAGGACTTCACCGCGAGCATCCACCTCTTCTGCGAGCTTCTTGGCCAAATTGTGGTGTTGAATAGCGGTCTCTAACTCTCCTTTCTGCAAGGCGATTTTACCTTTTAAGTTTTCTATTGCTGGCTCCCAAACATTGTTCTTCCCCACGAGTGCCTCCGCTTCTAAGGCATTGACATACCCTTCTGCCGAGTCAATTTTCCCCAGCAAAAGTGCCATATTGGTGTTGATGATCAAGGCCTTGTACTTACCAATCTTGTAATTGATTTGTTCACTCCAGTAGACGGCTTCCTGACTATATTCAAGGGCTTTTTCGTATTGACAAAGCTGTTCATAAATGGTAGATAGATTGACGGCTAGAGCGGTGGCATAGGTAGGTAAGTTGTCTGCTTTAGCTAGCTCATACCCCTTAAAGTACATGCGCGCACAATTCAGTAAATCATTCGAATTGCGGTAGACCAAACCCACATTGTTGTAGATCTGGATAGAGACTTTCGGAACCTGCAACTTTTCCCCCAGTGCAATGGCTTCCTTACCTATCTCTTTGGCTTCGTCATATCTTCCCAGGGAGGCGAGCGTGGCGGCTATTTGTGTTAAGCAGGGAGCTAGATTCCGTTCGTCTTGTTCCTCTCGATACTTTGCTTCTGCTATCCGATAGTGTTCTAGCGCTTCTTTAGAGCGGTATACCGCTTTCAAAATACCGGCTGTAAACAAGTGATTCCCAGCCATGCGGTGATCCAAGCTGTGCTCCTCTATTAGCAAACGAGCCCGGTCCATCACTTGCAGGGCCGAATCTATTAAACCCAGGCGCTTCAGCTGGTTTGCCTGGAGGTGTTTGTAGCGCACATTGAGTTCTGGATAGTCCTCGATACCATCATTCTGTACCTTCGTAATATCTTGTAACACTTCCCGTATATCCCTGGTATCCAGTTGCTGCTTCAAGGTATCCAGCAAATCCGTCAATCTCCTTTCTTTGGCAGCCGTGTATTGTGCCTGCGTCGCTGTTTGAAAGCTAAAGAGAATTAGTATGATGTATAAGAATGCGTTCTTTTTCATGCAAAATCGATTTATTCGATACCTAAACCTACTACTCCTACCGCTAAAAAGCTTAAAAAACAGGGTAAACTCGATAAAAGTCAAGGTGAATTCCGACAATAGTTCGATGAATTCCGACAGGCCCTGACAGGATAATCGTTTTTGCTTTACCGCCATATTATTTGACTTTATAGGCAATTCCACTTGACCCACCTTTTTCCAATAGGCTCTAATACTGGCGTGCTATAGTTTTGGATCGTCAACCAATTACTTCCACCATTCAACTTAATATTATGTGGACTTTAACCAATAGCAATAACATGGAGCGGCTAAAGGAGCGATTGCTGAACTCCTGGTTTAAACGCCTCATACTTGTCGGTGAATGCTTACTAGCACTAGCTGGAGCCTTTGCTCAATCCAATTCTGAAGGGTCGAATACGATGCAGGGCACAATAGGCTATGATTACGGATACCTGAAAGACCTGAATTTCTCCCCTTTACATTACCAGGAGCAGGGAAAAACCTACGCCCTGGGATACCGCTGGCAGGATGCTTCTACCCTCAACGAATTCAATTTATCAGTCGATTATGGCAGTGGCCAACTGCATACCGATGCTGCTAAGGACTTCACGACCGACTATATACGCGGGAATTTCAGTATCGGCTATTTACGAAAGGTCAAGCTGTATGGGGTAAAGATCACAGACTGGGCCCTTGGAGCGCGGTATCATTTTTACCTGAATTATTTAGACTGGAATCAACAAGATGCCTTCAGTTTTTTTGCCAATCATAGTTTCGACTTTTCAACTTCATTCAGTCATCAACTACAGGGCGGGCATCAATTCTCCTTTCAGCTTCATGTTCCGCTTTGGTCGCTCATCGTCCGCCCCCCTTACAATGGAACGGATCCTGAGCTGGAATACAATAGTGAAAGCGATCCTCTTCGCTTGATTACGGATGGCATCGGTGGCTCTTTTGAACGCTTGTTGGCCTTCCAATTCAATGCAAGTTATCACCACCGAATCAGCCGACGCTGGGATTTACTAGTCCAATACCAGGCCCGCTATCAAAACCTGAAGGGACAAAACCAACTCATCCATTTACAACATCAACTTTCCACTGGAATACAATTAAAATTTTAGCTATGAAAACGAGTACCTATTATATCCTATTAGTCTTGTTAGGTTTATTTATCAGCTGTCAAAAGACGGTGCTAGGTCCTACCTTGGGCACCTCACCGGAAAGCATCTTTGAGCAGGTTTGGACTGACTTTGATCTCCACTGCGGCATTCTTCACCCAAAAGCAATAAATTGGGATTCTCTCTATACCGTTTATCGACCGCAGGTAAGCCCTGAAACAACAGCAGCAGAATTATGGAGTGTTTTAAGCCATTTGTTGGATGAGCTAGACGATGAGCATACGTTTGTCGGCAATCCAGGGGAAGATCAGGTCCATGTATCTGGTAGCACTGGCATCGACTATGCGATCCAATCGTTTAGCAGATCACTGATTCAGGAAAAATATCTGTCGTATAGCACCTTACACCCTTGGGCTGAAGATCTTGAATATGGCCAAGTCAAGGATAAGTCGATTGGCTACATCTATCTAAGTGATGTCGATGGCTATCAACCTGCCCAGATTATCGATGATGTATTGGCTGAGATCGGCCAACATCAAGCCATCATTTTTGATGTTCGCAATAACGGTGGTGGCCAAGGTGACTTTGCGCGCCTGATCACCAATGCCTTCGCCGATGCCAGTCGATTGGTCATGACCGAACAAGTCAGAAACGGGCCGGAACATGATGCCTTCGAGTCCAAAGTAGAACTGTATACGGAGAGTGACAATCAAAACCAATTTACTAAACCAGTTGTCTTGTTGACCGATCGTTTCTCGGTAAGTGGAGCAGAACACATCGCTTTATACCTAAAAAGTAATAGCCATGTAACCCATATCGGCGGAACCACCGCCGGGGCTTTCTCCACTACCGGGAATCGTCGGTTTTTACCCAATGGCTGGGAATATCAATATCCAATTGAGATGAACCTGGATGCGGAAGGGAAAAGTTTGGAAGGTATTGGGGTGATTCCGGATATCGAAATCAATAACACACCTGAAGATATTGCTGCAGGTCAGGATTTAGTGTTCGAAAAGGCCCTCTCCTTTCTGCAAGAAAAATATGGCATTAAGTAGTGGCTGCAACTGTATGCTGGCTTGGAAAACACCAGCAACGGGTCGGGCGGGATGCGTCGGGTGGGCGCCAAATTTGGCCGAGCTAGGATGTATTAATGATTTGGGATAACTATATTCACCTAGCAAATCAACCTTTGAACGGTTTTAAGTTTTTCATTGGGATAACAGCCTAGAAGTTTAAAACAGTTCTTCCTATAACACCCGACACATGCCGAGAATATCATTATTCCTCTTCCTGTTCCTACTTTTCATTTCTAGCTGTAAAAAAAACAATAAGGTCCCCGGCGAGGGTACCACGGAATGTATCCTCACTGATGAGGAAATGTTAGTCATTGACCAACTGAATGAGCAATTCACCTACTTGTTCGAAGGAGCTGAGCCAACACAAGCTGATCCCTCGCTAGACCCACTGATCAACTACCTCGGCGATGCCACTTTCGTCGGTTTGGGGGAATCTACTCACGGTACGAAAGAATTCTACCAGCTAAAGGACAAGATATTTCGTCGCTTGGTACAGGAAAAGGATTTCAAGGCCATCATCTTTGAAATCCCTTGGGGTAATGCGATGGTAGTTAATGAATTTGTGACAGAAGGCTTGGGCTCTGCTGATGCAGCGGTGGATCAGACCTTTTATTGGACGTACGATACGCAAGAGGTAAGAGACCTTGCGCAATGGATATTTGAGTACAATGGAAATAGAGCGGAGGAGGAGAAAATACACTTTGTGGGTTGTGATCCGCAGGGCAAAGACTTCAAAGAGGAACGCCGTTTTGTTGCCCAGCTAATTGGCAAAGTACAGCCGGATTCCGTAGCGAATGTCTTGGCCAATTACGCCAACTTGCCCAATGATCTTCCTGCTTATAGCAGCCAGTCAGAAAGTATTCATGAAGCCAATATCGAAGGTACTCAACAGGTCTATGATTATCTAGTAGCCAATAAACAAGAATTAGTCACGGGTAGCTCCAATAAGGAATATGAGATCGCCTTAATGGCGGCTCACGTCATTCAGCATCGTGAACTCATCTATCGTACCAATGACTACGGACCCAAACGGGATGAATTAATGGCTTTCTACTCCGAATGGTGGCAACGTATTGTAGGTCAAGATTCGAAAGTTGCTATCTGGGCACATAATTTCCATGTAGCTGATGGTTCTGATTTTGGCGGACAATTCATTGGTACCTTCCTACGACAACGACATCCCGACACCTACAAGAATGTCGGATTTAGTTTTGGCACCGGCTCCGCTATGGCCTTCCTTGCTGGTAAGAATCGTGAGTTTCAATCCGGAGTACAGCGTCATACCCTTCCCGAACTCCAATGTCATACCGCCAATCATGTCCTTAGTATGGTCGAAGGAGATCAACTATACCTCATCGTAGAAGAGTTCAGGAATGAAGTCTTCAGCTACTTCAACTCTACGAAGTCATTTGTCCAATTCGGAGCGGGTTTCAACTATAACTTCATCGACAACTACATCATTAATGTTAAGTTGGCAAAACTGTTCGATGTGCTTATCCATTTTGATGAAGCCAGTGCCAGCAGTTTGAAATAAATGTAATGAGCGAAGAATTATTCCAGAAGTTAGGACAAGAATTGGCGGAATCACATAGAACCGTCGCAGGACAAATGTTCGGCAAACCCTGTCTGAAGATCAATAGAAAAGCCTTTGTGGCCTCCTTTCAAGGAGAAATGGTCTTCAAGCTAGGTCAAAAGAGGGTTGAACTACTGAAGGAGAAGTATATCGGCTCCGTTAATTGGGATCCCTCCGGAAAGAACAGGGCTATGAAAGATTGGCTTCAAGTGCCTACCGAATACAGTGAAGACTGGCATGCATTGGCCAAGGAAGCGCTAGCCTTTACGGATACTGGACAATAGCTTCTTATCTCTTTGAGGGTGCTTACTCCTGGACCGTCAGTTGCCGGAGTAGTTCTAAATCTTTCCTAGTTGCTGAGGCTTTATTATATTACCAAAACTTTAAACAAGAAAAACTGGTAATATGCATCGCTTCGCCTTCCTTTCCCTACTCCTAATTTGCCTTTTACATCTTCCATCCTGCCAATATGAAGACCAGCAGGAGCAGACTGAACGCCCCAACATCATCCTCATTATGACTGATGATCAAGGTATCGGTGATTTGGGCGTCACGGGCAATCCCATCATCGAAACACCTAATATTGATGCCATGGCCAGCCGTAGCGCCTCCCTGAATCGGTTTTATGTAAGCCCCGTTTGCAGTCCTACGCGCGCCTGCCTGATGACGGGAAGATATAACTATAGGACACGTGTAGTAGATACCTGGGTAGGCAGATCCATGATGGATACGGAAGAGGTTACCATAGCGGAACTCTTACAAGATGCGGGCTATGCTACCGGTATTTTTGGCAAGTGGCATCTAGGGGATTGCTATCCAATGCGGCCAGGCGACCAAGGTTTTGAAGAATCTTTGGTACACAAAGGAGGGGGACTGGCCCAACCTTCAGAACCCTACGAGAACCAAAGAAGATATACCGATGCCATTCTCTTTCGCAATGGCGAGCAAGTCCAAACTAAGGGCTATTGTACCGATGTATACTTTGATGGGGCATTGGATTTCATCGAAAGTGCAGTAGCCAATGACAAACCCTTTTTCAGCTATATCGCCATGAACGCACCGCATGGTCCTTACCACGATGTACCAACGGATCTGAAGGCCAAGTATAAAGAAAAGGACATCCTATCAATCTCTATCGGTGAAACCAATGAGAAACTCCTTGATAATGTAGCGGGTGTTCTTGCGATGATAGAGAATGTAGACCAAAATATGGGGAAACTGTTTTCCCAATTGGATGAATGGGGGCTAACGGAAAACACACTAGTGATTTTCATGGTAGACAATGGCCCCAATAGCCGTCGCTATGTCATG
>JAHQWA010000018.1 GCA_019634045.1 Saprospiraceae bacterium | reverse complement strand
TTACTCACAAAAAGGAAACTAAGAAAACAGATCCAGCTCAGCTACAGCTTTTCTGTCCTGAGTCATTTGTTAACCAAAAAGGTCAACCTAATCCAGTGTGAGACAGACTATCGACCATGGACTATGGACTATGGACCATGGACTATCAACTATCAACCATGGATCAACAAACCTACTAGCCCACAACCAAATAACTCCAATTATACCTTATTCCTGATCCCTACCTCCCGATATCTGTCATCTGACCTCTGTCCTCTGTCCTCTAACCTCTCCCCTCTAATACCCCATAGCCCTACCATCAAAGCTCCGGGAATCCGCTGCTCCATACCGAATACCAGTCTCCGGATCGATATAGATACCCATGGCTTGCCCTTGAGCAGTGCGGTAGCGGATCTTATGGCCCATCATCTCATAGAGGCGGCGGGAATCCGGTGAGATGGATAGCCGTTCAAAAGAGGTGATATCTGGAAGCCATTGATGATGGATACGGCCCGCTTCAATAGCCTGGGCAACATTCATGTCGTGATCCAATACGTTCAAAATCACTTGCAGAACAGTATTGATGATCGTTCGACCGCCAGGCGTGCCGATGACGAGTAGGGGTTTGCCATCTTTAGCTACTATGGTGGGGGTCATACTGGAAAGCATGCGCTTTTCGGGAGCCACCAAGTTGGGTTTGGTACCAATTAAGCCCCGGGAATTGGTAAGGCCTGGGACGGGATTAAAATCGCCCATTTCATTATTCAGTAAGAAGCCGGCGCCTTCCACTACAATACGAGAACCATAGCCATATTCCAGCGTATAGGTAAGTGAGACGGCATTTCCATCCGCATCCACGACCGAAAAGTGCGTGGTTTCCTCGCTTTCGTAAGCTAACAAGGCATCATTGAAGCGAGAAGAATCACTTGGCGAAGCCTTAAAAAGGTCGATGGTCTGCCGTAATTCTTTGGCATGCGCTTTAGAAGTCAGCTTTTCCACGGGCATGTCCGGGTTGAAGTTGGGATCACCGAGAAATTCGGCGCGGTCAGCATAGGCGCGACGCATAGCTTCAGTCACCACATGTAGATATAGGGCCGAATTGTGGCCCATTTCTTTTAGATTGAAGCCTTCCAGAATATTCAGCATTTCCACTATCGCCACTCCACCAGAACTGGGTGGAGACATTGCATAGATATCATAATCACGATATGTGCCATGAATCGGCTTTTGTTCTTCCGCTTCGTATTTGGCAAGATCTTCTTCCGTTATAATCCCGCCGTGTTTCTTCATAAACTTGGCGAATAGCTTGGCCGTTTTTCCTTTATAGAAACCATCTTTGCCATCCTTTTGGATGCGCTTCAAAGTCTTGGCGAGATCGGGTTGTTTCCAGGTTTCTCCGGGTTCATATAGCTCATTGCCCTTCTTTAAAAAGGCCTTCTTGGATGCATCATACCAGGCTTTATCCTGATCCTGGAAATACTTCATGATGCGTTGCATATTCCAGGAGGAGGGAAAGCCTTTTTCGGCTAATTCGATCGCCGGTTCTAACAGTTCCCCCCAAGGTTTGGAGCCAAACTTTTGATGAGCGGCCCATAGACCTGCCACGGTTCCGGGGACGCCTACGGAAAGGGGGCCGTTGTGATTACTGTTGTTTCTGATCTTACCGTTCTCATCGAGATACATATCTGAGGTCGAGGCCAAAGGCGCTTTTTCCCGGAAGTTAAAGGAAGTAACTTCTCCATCCGCCCCATGGTACACCAGAAATCCACCCCCACCGATATTCCCGGCGGAAGGATAAGTGACAGCTAAGGCAAAGGCTGTGGCTACCGCTGCATCAATGGCGTTCCCGCCGCTTTTCAGCACCGCCGTTCCCACCTCAGATCCGAGGTATTGGCTACTCGTCACGATACCATGTTTGGCTGGTACGGGAATGCGGCCGGTTTGGGCATTTACGGTAGTAAGTAAGAAAAGTAGAAGGGTAAGAGCCAGTAATGGCAGGCGGACGATGGTTTGCATACTAATTCAACTTTGTTCTCTGACAATTTTGGACTGCCAGCAAAATACATCTTTTCCGCCAATTGCAGTGGGAGAATACTGCCCATCAGTAGCAGGACTGATGGGCAGTTGAATCCGTTTTGGTTCTTCTCAAACCTCGTGTTCGAAGAAGATAACCTAGTTTTTATAGCTGTATATCTCGGAGTATGACGAGTTCTCCTACCTCGATTTTCAAGCGGTACGCACCTGAAGTCTCTTCCCCAAATTTCCAGTTGAATTTCTTCTCACCTGCCCACTTCCAACTATCCGCCAATTGTTTCACTTCCTCATTCTCTTGATCCAATACATGCACCTTGATCATTTTGGTGACCGGTAGATTAAAGCTAACTTCCAAGTCTTTAGCTACAGCATCTACCTTGATTAGAAGACTGGATTCTACCGCCCGCTTTTCCTTTCTGCTTAGACGCCCAGCCGGTTGCTCTCCTTCCAACTGATCATAGAGTAGAAACACTCCTCCTTCTTGTCCTCTTGCTCCATACTTGGCAGCCTGCTCATCATTCAAGATGACCAAGGAGTCAAGCTTCACTTTGCGGAAAGAGGTTGGGAATTTCCCATAACGACTAATCGGTACTTCCTTTCCATTTAGGATATAAATCGGATAACTGGTGGGGTTATCTTCTTGAGAGATCTTAAACTGGATAGACGCTGGCTTACGTCCCGTATTGGAGCTCATGAAGAAGTCTTCAGCTCTGATATAGTGGTTTACTATCATGCTCATTGAGTCCGTGTAAACCTTTTCCTTCTCTTTAGCCGCCGCTACCTTCTCTTCTTTTTCTTCTTTGACGATATGCTCAGCAGCCCAATCATTGGTGGCCACGATCAGGACTTTCTGTTGCAAATCAGTAATTCCATATTCGGCAGCCTTGGTTCCACGGATTAGACCTATTGTATACAGGTCTTTCACGTCTATATTCTTGATTTCCGAAGGCACTCTGGTATTGCTTGGATTGTCCACTTGTTGTCCGTTCAGGAAGAAAACCGGAATATTTCCATCATAAATAGTCCCGGAAGAACCAGAAATATCAATAGACATTCCCCCTTCCAAAGGCACATTCAAGGTCATGTGTTTCCCTTTGGCTGCTGAATCTTTATATAACCAAGCCAAAAGAAATTGTTCTAGCGTAGCATCGACTATCGTATCTGCGGTAATCTCCTCCACCTCACTCCAATCATCTTCGACTAAAAACTCATAGAACTCAGCTCGAGCTGACAGGGTAAAGACGAGTAACATAAGCCCTGCTAGTAGGGCAGACAAGAATGATTTGCCAATCGTTCTAGTAGGTTGAACACCAAATAAACGCTTAATTCTAACCGTAAAATCTTTTTTATTTCCTCTTGCATTCATGGCAAAGGGTATTTTTTGAGTGAATGAAAAGGCAGTTAGGTTGGTCAAGGCTTGAGCGTACTCCAAGGGATCGCTTCCACCTAAATGTAAGGCCAGGTCATCACAACAATGTTCTCTTGATTCTCTTACCTGACGGCCAATCCACCATACTGCCGGATGATAGAAATAAAGGACTTCCAACACCAATTGGAAACAGTTAACCAAATAATCCCATCTTCGAATATGCGCTAATTCGTGCAAAAGAATAGCTTCAACTTCTGCGGTAGAGAGCGCGTTTAGGATGCCTATCGGCAATAAAATCACCGGTTTGAAATGCTTTAGGGTTAAGGCATCACTAACCTTCTCTGAAAAATAGAGACTGACCTTTCTATTCACACCCATTTTTTCCCTGAGTTCCTCCAAACGCTGGAGCCACTCCGCTGGAACCGGGCTTGTTCTTAGGTTGACCAATCGATTCGCATTCCACCAACTATAAGCTAACCAGATCAACACCATCATACTGCCGGTTAACCATAGTAAAACAAATGTTGGGAGTAAAGGAATTAAGCTGTGGACACGTCGATTGAGTTCGTTCCAAAAATCCTCACCTTGTTCGTAATTCACCTTCACAGTAGGTGCTGCCGGAGCAGCCCCAGTTGTTTTCATAGCAGGTAGGGATTGCGTAGCGATCTTAATGTCCATCGCGGCTCGCTCTACCCGATAATGTGTTTGAAAAGTCCAGACAGAGCTAACCAAAACCGTAATCATGGCTAACAAAGACAGGGCATATCGCCATCTGGCTTGCGCCGCTGAAATAAAAACGAGAAGGCCGCGGAGCATAATGGCGATGATAATCGCCTGCCAAAGGCTATGCACTAGGGTCCAGCCCATAGCTTGCACTATTGGATCTGTCTGTAGGTATTCAAACATTGGTTCGGAAAAAATTTAGTGACTTCGATTAAGTAGGTCAATACACTTAATCTAGAGACAATGCAAATGAGAAGTACTGCTCGGCTTGCTGTGTAGAAATTAGATCGAAACTAGCGCAATCTTGCCCTATTCCTCCTTATTCTTCTTTTGATCGTCAAGCCATTGTTGTAACTCCTCTAATTCTGCCTCACTGGTTTTATTTCGACCTAAGGCATGCATCACCAACTGCATTGGCGACCCCTTGAAAGCCGTCTTCACCAGCTTGTTATAAAGTGACTCTTGTATCTGCGATTCTGAGAAACTAGCACTGTACAAGTGCTGCTTTCCTTCTTTGACACGTCCGATCATTCCCTTTTCGAACATGCGTTGCATTTGTTTTAGGATAGTGGTATATCCTACTTCCCGTTGTTGAACCAATTGCTCATGCACGAATTTAACTGTCGCCGGTTGATGCTCCCAAAGCACTTGCAAGATCTCTAATTCTGGCTCAGTAGGTTGTCGGAATGATGTAGAAGGCATTGGTTCTAAAAATTAAATGGTCGATGTATTGATGGTGTTTTTCCTTTACAAGAACAAATATAAACGACATTTGTCGTAGAAGCAAGTTTTTTTACGACATTTGTCGTAAAAAAACCCACCAACGTCCTTTAACCACCTAATAATCAGCAGTTAAGCCACCTTTTCTTTTGTCGGAACGGCTACGATCTTCTGTGTGCGAGAGACAGGAACGAGGTCATAGTCTACTTGGAAGCGCAGAGCCTTTAAGCCCGTAACCCCTTGCATATCTTGCAAATCCAAATCCTCCACTTCCTCTTTGAGGTAACCAATGGAACGTAGATAATCAAAGTATCGCTGATACTCGATTGCCTCTTGATCATGCGAATACACCACCGCAATCCGATCGGGTATCGTCAAGCGATCCTTGGTACCCTTCACGTACGCTTTATCAATTCGCTTCTTCACGATCTCATAACGAACATTGTAAGCCCCATCCACATCGAACTGCTTTTCATCTTGACGGAAGCGGATACTCAAAGAATTACCATGTATCAAAATCAATGAGCAAATATCCAATGGTACCTTCAACTGCGGTTTCAATTTACGTACTGCACTTTCAATTTCGCAAATGGTCATGAGTTGCCACAACCTGAGATTGTGCAAATACATCTCATGATAAGCTTTGTTGTTGACCAAGGATTGGCCAATGTAAATGTTGTGCTCCACCCCATCGGTCTTATACTTCTCAAAGTAATGTGGGAACATCTCCTGCGCTTCATCTTGGGCTTTCTCGAGCACCGTCGAGATTTTGGTGTTAATGGCGGTTACACTTTCCTCATAGTCTTTTCGTTTATCATAAATCACCCCTAAATCGGGATCTAGCACCGCTTTATAAGCCTCCACCTTAGCCCGCAGTTCTTCGTCCAGTTCCGATATGTGATCAAAGACAGGATAAATATCTCTTTTCAGGAATTCCAAAGCTTTTAATTCATCCCCTGCCCCTAGACCGGCCTTCGTGTTATGTACATACTCCGAAATCCGGAAAGAGAGATTATCAAAAACAGGCAAGGCATCTTGTACTTTTGCTGCCTCTAGAATATCTCTAGCGATACCTAGTTGGCGAATGAGATCAGCTTGGATCGATTTATTTCTTTCCGTGGAAGACCCTTTGATATCTGATTGGCCATAAAGTGGCATCACATTCTCAAATACAATCTCTTCCATTACATTGGTATCGTAGAAAAGCTGTTTCTTCAACAAGTTTTCGGCAGCTTCGAAGAATCGCCAACTTACAGATGAGTGGATAGCGGTACACTTGTCCTGGATAATAGCCTCCAATTGAGTTTCCAATTCATCCATGGATCGCTTCAGGGCCGTCGTAAATAGAGAAACCACTTTATCTAATTGACTGGCCACTACACTATTCAGTGCATTAACCTTCTCAGCGCCCAATTCCAATACGCCAATCAATTCATTATTGTAAATCAAAGGAACGCCTAAGTAACTCTTGAGTTTGTGCTCAACTAATTTGGCGATAAGGGGGCTTTCTTCAGCGTATTCCGCCTTCACTTCTGATACTGCAAAAGTCTTATGGTGTGAAAAGATCTGCGCCTGAGAGTAATCACAGAAAGTCTCTTCCTGTTTTTTCAATCCTTTATCAGAAAGCAGAATGCTATTCCAAAAACCATACCCCAAAGATTTCATCATGTTCCGATCCGAGTCAAATGCGATAAAACCCAACTTCAGCCCATTGAGATTCAACATGGAACAGAGATTTAAGCGAATGCGCTCCACAGTCTCCGGCGTATATAAGGCGTCTTTCTTCAAGAGGTCTACCTTCAGATTGGATACCGCCTCTTCAATGGTCACGTCAAATAAGTTGACCAAGGCAAATCCCTCAAAATCAAAGCTACCTGGCGGGATCCGTTTCTTCCATAACTCGTAGTTATCAAAGTTATCCGTCAATTCCTGAATCTCTTCAGGAGTGAGTGGTTCGAAAGAATCATTGACTGAAAAACTAGAGAAATCGGCATTAAAGAAGGCGCGGTAATGGCGAGTGACTCCAGCTTTTTTGTCAGGAATATCGAAGTAGGTCGGTTCGCGATAGTTGATCCCCGCCCCATACAGATAGTTCAACACAAAAACACAAGCGAAGACATACTGCTTGTCCATTTCAGCATTCTGCATAGCGACCTTGTGATCCCCCCCTGCATTGTCGATGATTCTATGAAAACGAGGGGTAATGTTAAAGAGGTAGGGGCTAAAGGGCATGCAAGCAGCTTTGATCTCATTGTCTCCCAGCATTTTGGGGAATAGCGGGTCAAGCAGCAAGCGAACTTCCTTCTCATATTTTTCAACAACTGCCAGGTCATTGAAAGGTTCTCTTAGCGCCAGCGTAGACTCAAGGCGAGCAAGTAATGCCTTAGCCTCCGCAGCAGTCTCGAGATCTTCGCTTTCAGCTTGGGTCTCCCAGAATTCAAAGATCTTCTTGAAGCAAAATTTTACGTTAAAGGGAAAGTCTGAAAATTGGTCAGATTGGTTAAAGTCGAAATAACGTACGTATCCCATCCTATGTGTTTTGTGTAGCTGACAAGTTTATGATAATCCCATAAGGCGATCTGATAGGGAGCAACTGCTTCTTCAATTTAGCCATTCTTCCTGGCTTCCCAAAGTTAGAAGGTACTGAAGTTTGAGAAGGCTTGGCATTTCAGGACAGTGTCTTCCGATTCATCTCAATCAGTAAACACGACTGAAAACGAATTAGTTGCCTAAGCAAAGGGCTCATTTAGCACAATTATTTATACCTTGTTAAGTAGTGTGACAATGGTAGTCGTAAAGTTTCAGGTAGTGTGTTTCGTGGTTAGACGAGACCGTAAAATCGCGCCCCTGTCAGGCCGCCAGATGGGATAGCCGTCGGTTAAGCAAGGCTTTTACTAAGGAATAATAAGTGCAAAAGGCACAGCTGAAAATTAGGAATATCTATTGTTTCACTACTTATATCCTCAACACGACTGAAATCAACAATATGGAAACGCAATCCACAACACTGGCCAGTGTCATCGATCAATTTCACTTACAAACTCGATTATTTGAAAATGTGGTGCAAGATTTTCGGGAAGAGCATCTCCACGAAAGACTGAATGGAATCACCAACCACGTGGCCTGGATCGTCGGACATTTGGTATCCGGTAGATACCTTGCCGCTTATGTGCTAGGGGTACCCGCCCGAGAGCCCTATCCAGAACTTTTCGCCAAAGGAAAAGGGCTTGATGAACATACCACCTACCCTAGCTTAGCAGAACTCACCAAGGATTGGCCGGACATCTCGGAAAAGCTCCTGGCTCGCCTTGAAACACTGAGCGAAAGAGAATTAAATGCGGAAGCTCCAGTACCCAGCCCTATGACGCCTACCAATCAGAGTTTGCGTGGTTTCATCACCTTTATCTCACATCATGAGGCTTATCATATTGGCCAGCTAGGCATTCTACGACGCTACTTTGACTTAGAGGCCATGGGGTATGGATAGGGAAGGGAAAATTAAGCCCTTAAGCTGAAGCAGTTGAACTACTATCCAGCTTAAGGGCTTGAATTTATGTAGCGACGCTCCTAACGCAATCGCGTATTTAATAATTTATGCAGATCTGAATTTGGATCCTGCACGAGCGTATCCAGGGAGGCATCCATAGCTTTCAGCGCTATCGGAGATAGATACCTTGCCAATGGTACGATTGGGGAGATCTCATCTACCTTATGTGTCCACAATAGTCTTTGCTTGTGCTGCATCTTTACCTTCTTCAAATCTACCTTATAGAAATAATCTGCGGAATTTTCTAGGTCCCAGAAATTATGGGCATTAAAGGCAGTACGAAGATTGGCCATAGTTCCAAGAGGAGCAGTCAATTGGCCACTTTCTCTTAATACCTCTGGCTTCTGTTCAACCGTGCTATTTCGAACCAAAACCGAAACGAACTCCAATTTTTGGTATAGCAAGGAATCCGGCGAAGCTTTTTTGGCCTCCCGCAAAGCGGATAGAGACTTCAATATACCTGCTCCGGTGCGCGCTCCGTAATTGTCAAAATAGCCGGCATCCACAAAACTACCTAAACTGCCAACGTGCCCCGCAGGATTGATGTAAGGGAAACTAGCATTTAGAAGATTAGCAGTGATCAATGGTACTGTTTGCGGGTTTTGTCCAGCTTCATCCTGAACTCTCTGATCTTCTTCTGCTGCTAAAGCCGCCAGGATATCCATCCCTTCGTAGTGGCTAGGATCAACTTTAACTGGAGAGAAGATAGCATGACCAGCGCCTTGCACCTGAGTTGTATTAATAAACAAAAGCGGGTCCATGTCTGACTTTGGTTGGGCAACTTTACCATTTCCAACATCATACCAAAGCGATAGGTAGGGTGCTTCAAATATGTTTTCTTGCCCTTCTCCAATTAATTCTTGCAAACTTTCGGTCCATTCGCGTTCCAAGCGTTTAGCTCTGTCCCTGCCCAAGGGTATACCGAAAATATCTTTGACTAGATCCGCGCCTAACAATAAGGTCAAAGAAGAAGACAGATAATTTTGTTTAAACATCTTTTCTCCTTTCTCGTCCATTTGTTCAGCATCAATACCTCCGCGTTTCATACCGAAGTAGGTACTATTCCCGGTACTGCCACCAGAAGCCCCGGTCATGGCAAAAAGATGGTGTTCGTAGTAGCCAGGGATTTCCTTTTCCAGCTGCTTATGTACAGAACTCGTCCAGTAAGCTGCTCTTGAGCCGCCACCTTCTGCGGATACGACTATGACTGGAAATTTTCGATTCGGCTCTGCATCCAAATAGCCATTAACTGCCTCCTGATTATCTTTCAACCAGGCATCGAAATAGTCTTCCAAACTGAGTCTTTGATCTGGGTGTATCACTCGCTCCTTGAAAGAAACCTCATGCAAGCGGAAGCTATTGGTCAGACCTGCCATGGTAAAGATGAAAACGAGCAGAAAGAAGACAGCCGCTACGCCCCTACTTGCCCCCCAAAGTCGAACACCATACAGTATGCTTAGATAACATACAAATGCAAGGTTGGCACAAACCAACGGATTTAGACCTTGTGCAATGCTAGGGATACAATTTATCAAAATGAAAAATAAGGACAAGGATATCGCCGTGGTAGCCAAGATCACTCTCAGCAGATTGTCATTACTAAAGAAAGGAATCTGTTTCCTGATGATGGTGAAGATCAGGAAAGCAAAACTTAACAAAATTGACAATCCGAAAAAAGCGGGAAGACCATCCTCCCCCGGAGCCTTGGTTAGCCTCAACAGAATCATCAACACCAGTACGGCACCAATAAACCACCAGGCTCGGCCTTCAAAACGTTTGTTAATCCATCTATTAAAAGACATCAAAATGGGTTCATGCCCACGTTCGAACAAGAGGATTCCCAATAGAATTAGTAGACTAATCTTTAGGGTAAGGCCCGCATTTAGTCTCCAGGGAAACTCGGTATTATTCATTTCATTGCCTACATTCAAAATACCTAACGTCACTAAAAACAGTAGGGCAGCGGCCAGGATACGTGGCATCATTTCTCGAAAATGCTTACGATAGCAATCCTCTTTCTCTGCCTGATCATAAGGTGCTTTTTGATTGTAATCCCATCTTTGCTTGCTGAAATCAGCCATATAGAGATCTCGCATACTATCACTTCCAGTAGAAGTTTCATAGTCTCCGGCCTGTTTCTTATTCCTTTTCTCCGACAAGTTGTAGAACACTCGAGGCATGTACCAAGAAATAGCAGCCAAAGTCACTAAACTGGTAAAGAACAGAAAGATCTGCCCATCCTGCTCTTGATTAATCGTCAGGAGTAGATCCTTCGCCTGTGGAAAAGTCCAATAGAAAAGATAAATCACGATCAATAAAATGAACGTATAGAGATTCGAGGATAACACCTCAACGAAAAACCGGATCCGGTTAGATAGATTGGTGAGTAATTCTGTAATCCATTGTAGGATACCACTAATAAAGGAAGGTTTAGCTGATTCACTGGCATTACCCATGATACTTGGTTTTTGTTTCCAAGTTACCTCAAACCTTAGTGCATGGCACCCACATTTAAATGTGGTTCAGCTGTTTACGCACTTAGGCGCCTCATTAAACCTTCAAATCGATAGGACTGAAAACTTCGCTGGTGGACGGTATAAGACGCTAGTTGGTCCCTGTTTATTCCACTTGAGAAGCCAATTTGCTGTAGGATTGCAGCCGGGGCTAAGTGCCCTTTGTTGTCTTGTTGCACGCTAGGCTGAATAATGTCTTCTTCTAGTAGCATTTCGCCAAGTGCACCTTCATTCGCACTTATGGGGCCAGCCAATTTTGTCAAAACGATCCCTGCTGTGGTCAAGAGACTTGTCTCTCCAAAGTGCGCGCCTAACTGGCAAGGAATCCCGTTTTCCTCAGCAAGGCGGTAGATCTGCAAGGCTGACAAAATCCCGCCCAACTTGGAAATCTTCAGGTTAAAATGATTACCAATTTCATACTTCAGGAAGTGTTGCGCATCTTCAATTGTCACCAAAGATTCATCCACCATAATCTGCGCCTCCTGGCCAAACCGTTGAGTCAGCAGTTGTAAGCCCTCATGCGCTTCCAGTGCCAAGGGTTGCTCAAAAGAATTCACGCCTAGATCCAAAAAAGCAGGAATGAATTCCAACGCATCATCCAAGGCCCAGCCTGCATTTACGTCAAGCCGGATGGGAGTATCATCGCCAAAGCTTGCCCGCAGGAGTCGTATATTCTCCATATTGTCCTCCAGGTCTTGGCTCGCCTTAAGCTTGATACTGGCTGGGCGTAAATGTCCAATGCGCTCCAATAACTTAGCCATCTTAGCAGGCTTGAACATAGGGATAACCTGGCTGTATTGAATCGGAGACTCGACATCTGATAATGAGAATTGTTCTGCCAAACTACGTTGGTTTACTTGGCAAAGGATGTCGATTCCAGCGAGTTCTAAGGCACAAAGGGTGGAGGGACCTACACCGAGCTCTCGCCAATTGGCCAACTGTCGCTGCCAGTCCTCCATCCTTTCTAGCCGGAGATCAGCCAATTGGGGAGAGATCCCCTGCAAGTCCTTTTCCATACTTCGTATGCTTTCACCCGTAACGTACATTCGTGGACAGGCCTCGCCAAATCCTACGAGGCCTTCTGTCGTATGTAATTCCACGATCGCCGATGAAGAGGAATGGCTAAGGTGATTATTCGACTGGGCAAATTGAAAACGCAAAGGGATATTTACTTCCCGAAAAAGAACTTTACTGATCTTCATATGAAGTGAATATGGGTTAGAAGCCGCTACAAAGGTGCAATAAAAGATAAAGGCAGACAACCACATGAAAGGGGGGTGGTCAAGCTATGCTTGACTAACTATTCTGGCACATTATGATCAGCAAGGCAACCCCAAAGTAGCTGCTAGCCAACTAAAACTTGGAGGCCCTTGAGCTTGTTTTTACATCTAGACACTCCTTTTCCACATCAAAATCACCGGTCTATGAAAGAAGCCAGTCCATTACTCATCGTCAAATTTGGCACCACCTCCCTTTGTGAGCCCAGCAGCCTAAATATCATACTCTTTCATCGGCGATTAAGGTCAAAGAACAAGGTATCGGGACACTTATTGCCAATGGGACCATCCTTCATCTAATAAGTAGATTAGATCATAGAAAAAGGTATACAGGCTGGTAGAATAATATGATCTTATCCTTATACAAACCATGAAAACTAAAGCAAGCTACTTGAGTAAAAGATCAGACTACCTTGTCTCACTAATTGTCATCAGCTTGACTGCGCTCACCATCTAATAGCTGACCTTATCCGAGAAAACCGTAAAAATGAAAATCATTTGCATATCAGACACGCACGGGCTACACGAACAGCTAGCTTTACCCGAAGGGGATATTATTATACATGCCGGTGATATCACTGACCATGGTAGTCAAACAGAGGTTGTGGCCTTCCTGGATTGGTTCTCAGACTTGGATTATGCCCACAAAATCTTCATCGGTGGCAATCACGATATATTCCTAGATGAATATCCTGTAGAGGTATTAGAACTCCTCCCTGCCAATGTGACCTACTTGCGAAACAATGAATATGAAGTGAACGGCATCAACATTTGGGGCTCGCCCGTCTCTCCGGATCTAATTTATTGGGCTTTCGGAAAACGCCGAAGCGAAATGGCGGACCATTGGAGGTTTATGCCTGGGGAAGTAGATATATTGATTACACATACCCCTCCTTTTGGAATTCTTGATCAATCATCAAGCTACGATCATTTAGGTTGTGAAGCGCTACTAGAGTGTGTAAAAGAAATCAAACCCAGATTGCACATATTTGGCCATATTCATGCTAGCTATGGAAGTAGAGAAGAAGAGGAAACTACCTACATCAATGCTTCTAACCTAGATTCATATCAAGGTTTGATTAATCCCCCCATCATTGTGCACTACTAGCTTCCGATAAGTACCCCTTCCTGCGGTAGACAAGCCCGCCACATGAATGTACTTGCTTTTTATTGTTATTACCCATACATTTGTACCTACAAATATTGTAGATAAATGAGTGAGCCCTATTTTACCACCATCCACGAAATAATTACAACAGGACACTGGATCACAGACCAAGTAGCCTTGGAGCTAAAGGAATTTGGAGTGACAGAGCCGCAATACAACGTACTTCGAATTCTGGCCGACACTCAAAATAGTCCCATAACCGCCCAAGAAATCTTGGAAAAGATGGTTCAGCGTAGCAGCAATATTACTCGGATTGTGGACAAACTAGTGGCAAAAAGCTTAGTGACTCGACAGCTATGTCCAAGCAATAGGCGCAAAATGGATATTAGTATTACCCCAATAGGTTGTGCGCTTCTACGCACCCTAGACGAAAAAGTTGAAAGCTTTCATCAACCTTTTATGAAGAACCTCAATGAAGCAGAACTAGAACAATTGAAGCATTTAATCATCAAATTAAAATCAAAGAAAGATGCGTAAAAAAGTAGTGGCCTTTGGGGCCAGTAATAGCAGAAACTCTATCAATAAACAATTTGCCAATTTCGCTGCTCAACAGATACCTGGAGCCGAGGTGGAAGTTCTTGACCTCAACGATTATGAGATGCCTATCTATAGCATCGATAGAGAAAAAGAATTTGGCATTCCCCAATTAGCACAAGTTTTTAAAGCCAAAATTCAAGCCGCTGATTTTATCATAATTTCTTTCGCAGAACACAATGGATCTTATACTGTGGCCTTCAAAAATATCATGGACTGGATTTCCAGATTAGAAGGCAGTACCTGGGCTAACAAATCTATGTTTTTGTTGGCCACTTCCCCAGGCGGACGGGGTGGAAAAACAGTTTTGGATCTGGCAGCTCGCTCCTTTTCTTTCATGACCAAAGGCTCCATTCAAAGCTTTTCGCTACCCTCCTTTCATCAGAATTTCTCAAAAGAGAATGGGATAACCGACGAGCTTTTACAATCCAATTTTACCACAAAACTTCAATCCTTTTTGAAGGAAATCAGTGATGTGCCGGTTGAGTAATTTTTTTCACCAAACTATTGTATGTACAAATATTGTATAAACTTAAGTTAAGTTGCAGAATGGATCCGATAAAAGACAAGACCAACAAAGCGCTCCTAGCGATGAGTGTACCGATAGCCTTGGGTATGCTATCCACCTTTCTTTTCCAGGTGATAGACACCTATTTCGTCGGGCAGTTAGGGGCTGAGGCCCTGGCAGCCTTAAGTTTTGCTTCCACCCTCTATTTTTTGATGATCGGTATTTTTATCGGACTTGCTGTGGGGGTATCTATCTTGGTAGGGAAAGCCTTCGGAGCAGGAGATCAGGTGCTCGTAAAACAAGTCACCATCATTGCCCTGGGAATAGGTTTACTATTTACTTTGGTACTGGTTGGGGTCGGTATATTCAGCTTAGATGCAATGTTCCAGTTGATGGGTGCAGAGGCCGAAATATTGGCTATGATCAAACAGTACCTAGTGCCCTTGTTATTAGGCATGCCACTTCTTTCATTGGCCTTAGTAGGGGGAGGCGTATTACGTGCTACCGGAAATGTGTTACCGCCAGAAATCTTAATGGCTATTGCTGGAGTACTCAACCTTATTTTTGACTATTTACTCATCTTTGGTTACGGTGGTTTTCCAAAGATGGGCATTGAGGGGGCCGCCTGGGCTACAGTCATATCCTGGGGTTTTGCATGCTTTAGTATGATCATCCTACTTTGGAAAAAGCATTTGTTAGCAGTCAATCAGTTGAAATGGCCGGTTTGGCAAAAGACAATCCGTCAGATTTTTGGCTTAAGCACTCCGACCATCATTCATCAGATGATTGGACCGCTGACGCTGATGTATTTGACTTTTCTTTTGGCCATGGTATCTCCTCAAGCCGTAGCAGCATTTGGAATCGCGGGGCGTATTGAGACACTTCTGATGATTGGTATCTTAGGAGTTAGTACGGCGCTAACCCCTTTTATCGCCCAAAACGTGGGCGCTAAACGCAAAGAAAGAGTCGAAGAAGCCATTGTATTTGGCGGAAAGGCGTCGACATATTTGGGACTCGCGGTAGCCTTTTTTCTCTTCTTGAGTATCCGGCCAATTGCAAAGTTATTCAGCGATGATATAAGCATCATTCAGCAAACCAGCCAGTACTTCTACATTGTAAGTCTATCATACATCTTATACGGTCTTTATCTAGTAACTTCATCCATCTTTAATGGCCTTGAACGGCCATCAGAAGCCTT
>JAHQWA010000285.1 GCA_019634045.1 Saprospiraceae bacterium | reverse complement strand
CCCATATCCTTTTTCATGAGCTTCATGCCATTGGCAGATTTGATATCCAACCCACCGCTATCAAAGCAGACCCCTTTACCTACTAGGGTGACTAGGGGGGCATCTTCTTGTCCCCAACGCAAATCCAGAGTTTATCTTCTGCTAGTTTAAAACAGTCTTGTGTTAGTGCTGCTTTTCCTCCGTTTTCACACAGGATGGCACTGGAGATTTCCTGCTTGCTTTCACCATCTCTTACGATGACAGCTCTCTTATTGATCGTGAAAACCAAGTTCTTTATAATTTCTCCCTGGGAATACTCGTAGGTATAAATTGGATTGCCGGCAGGTTTTATCCTATAGGAAGCATCGTCTTTTAATTCAACTTCAAAATGGTTACAATCAACTTTCATGTTTGAGTACTAATCTTTTCGGAAAGGACTAGGCCTTCAAGTGAACTTTTACAGGCTCTTTTAAATCTAAGCCTTCAGATATCCGATTCATTGCCTCGAGCTCTTTTTTCAATCTCTTTTAGTTCTAAGCTGTCTAAATCTTCCATAAGATTTTTTTCTTTCATGAGCTGTTCTTTCAATTCTCTTTTTCTCTTCAGTTTTTCGATTTCTTGTTCTAATTCATCTTCCTCCCAGTGCGGATTAACTCCAAAAACACTCAAGTTTTCTGTGCCAAATGCTTGAAAATAATGAATAGCTATACCAATACCCCAACTCAAACCCACAATTATTACAGGAAATAGGTCACCATTATTTTCATACTGCATGATCACATAAAGTAGCCCAATTACAAAAGCATAAGCTAAAAAATGATAAAAAAACCCTTTTTTTGCTTTAACCTTTGTTTGGGCTTCATTATAAATATCTTCGTCTTTCATTGTAAAAATATTTATGCGATTTTCTGATTATTAGACTAGTGAAATGCTATGCTGAAACTTGATCCAATTTTCCTCAATAATGTGTAAGATACGTTATGATTTCTCCATTGAAAAACTCGTACTTATAGATTGGAGTGTCTGAAGGTTTTACCCAATAGGAAGCATCGTCTTTCAATTCAATTTCAAAAATCAACTTTAATGTTGGAGTACTGCTCTTTCTTGAACGCGCTGTAATCCCGAATAAGATTTTTTGTTAACCGTTACTGATTTACACTACCCCAAACTTTGTTAGCATGCGAGAGAAAACTTTCTGGCCCATTTTTAAAGGAAGCGTCAACAGTTTTATCACCACCCACCTTTTCAGTACCCATGTTCACTATCGTACTACCTCTCAATATAAATTTTTTCCCATTTTCCAACATCACCAACTTTAAGCCGAGGGGAGAAACATCTGAAATGCAAGCTATTTTATAGGCGAGGGTAATCTCACCAATATTATCGTTATCCAAATCCGTGAGCTCGATGGCCTCTCCCACAAAGTCTAAGGTAAGGTCATAGTCACAATCTTTTTCAGCATCATAAATCTTCCTTAATAGCTTAGGCTTGTCAGCATCAATGGCGTAGTGATAAACAAATAACTCCTCTTCTTTCTGGGTGAACAAGACAATGTTTTCGCCATTGGCATCATGCCAGATTTTTTGATTCACAATCTTGCCATCATGATCCAATGTGGATGCATCATAGGTAGACTTATCTAGCAGCTTTAATTTGCCGGGATCTTTATTGACAATCTTTTCCTGAAAGCCTTCCCCATCCCATTGCAACAATACCTGCTTTGTGATTTCACGATTTTCAAACGCTTTGTCCATCCAAGTCTGAAGGGATACCTCGATGGTTTGATCATCAAGAAACTGATAATTCAGTCTCGGCTTATAGGAATCTGGTAACCTATCTGCTTGACTCACGAAATCATTGGCACTGTACGTTTTCAGTAGATTAGCTTTTTGTAGGGCCTTGCTATCATGGAAATACTTCCAGGAATGCACTTGGCTGTTTTGCTCATTCTCTATCTTGGCGAATAGCACACCATCCGGCTTATCTGTATGCTTAAAAAAGTATAAGGTGACCTCGCTGGATGGGGATTTGCATTGTATGCTGAGCTTTGCCTTACTTTCATCAGTGATTTTCCAGGAAGCAGATTCTCCTTTTTGGAGTAAATCAGTTTTTTCGGTAAGGGTTAGGCCTTCAGTAGTTTCATCGAAAATGGATAAAGGACTCAGTGAGAAAAGAGATTTCATGTCTATGTGATCATTACTTTCTGTTGAGCTATCAGTATCTCCTGATTTCGACCCTCCCATTTCTTTCTCTTCTGTAGCCCCCCCGCTATCGCCACCATTTGACTGATGGCAAGCAAATAGCAAAAGGAGAGGAAAGTAGATAAGTAGTTTTTTCATGGTGTTTATTTTTTAGTTCTATGGATCTCCTCAATAACAGAAGCAGATTAATTACGAGGGACAATACGGGGATGTGTTAAGAAAACTCCAAATATCCGTCGTCCACCTTTCCATACTTCAACATAAATAGGTCCTTGATGTAGTTCTGGTGCACCTTCCAGGGTGTCTTACTGCCTTGTTTGGGTAAAATGGCTTTGGCACGTTGTACGTAGCCAGAGCTGAGATCCAAAAGATCTTCTTCGCCAAATTCTGCTTTATCAAATACAGGGGTACAACTCTCGTAAGACTTGTTTTGCATATAATTGATCAACTTGGCCACGAATTGGCAATTCAGATCACATTTTAAGGTCCAGGAGGCGTTGGTATAGCCTACAGCCATAGCGAAATTCGGGAGGTTGCTGAACATTACGCCGCGATAGGCATGCTGCTGATTCATCTGCATGGTCTCGCCATCTACTTTAATCTGCATTCCGCCAAATAGCTTCATGGTGAGCCCTGTAGCTGCCACGATCAAGTCTGCTGCCAGTAGCTCCCCTGAATCTAGTTCGATACCCTTGGCAGTGAACTGCTTAATCGTATCGGTAACGATCTCTACCTTCCCTTCCTTGATGGTCTGGAAAAGGTCATTATCCGGAACCAGACACAAGCGTTGATCCCAGGGATCATATTTGGGGTCAAAATGCTTTTTTTCATACTTATCGCCCAATTCTTTTTCTGCTGCCTTTTGAATCATACCTCTTACCCAATCTGGCTTCCACTTAGATAGATTGTAGAAAAACATGCTGAATAAGATGTTCTTCCATCTGGCCAAATGATGGGCAGCTTTACTAGGTAGAATCTTTTTTAGAAAATTGGAGACGACGTCCTCACTGGGCATGTTCATGATGTAGGTGGGAGATCGTTGTAGCATCACTACTTTTTCGGCAGTCTTTGACATCTCCGGTACTATGGTGACAGCCGTAGCTCCACTACCGATTACTACCACTTTCTTGTTGGCATAATCTGCTGTAGTATCCCAATGTTGTGGATGAAACAACTTACCCTGAAAAGCATCCTGATTGGGAAATTTGGGCAGGTAGCCTTGGTCGTAATCATAGTAACCGCTACACATCATCAAAAATTTACAACGTATGGCGGTAGCCTCGACCTCGGCATGTGATTGTACACGGACAGTCCATTCGTTTTCAGCATTGGACCAATCCGCATCGACAACCTTATGATTGTATTGGATTTTTTTGTCGATACCAAAATGTGCGGCTGTTTCCTTAATATAAGATAGTATAGCAGGGCCATCAGCGATGGCCTTGGGGTCTTTCCAGGGATAGAAAGGAAAACCTAAGGTATACATATCAGAATCGGAACGTAGGCCGGGATATTTAAACAGGTCCCAGGTGCCACCCATTGACTCCCTGGCTTCCAATACGGTATAGGTGCTTTCGGGACACTTGCTTTGGATGTGATAGGCTGCTCCAATTCCGGATAGACCAGCTCCCACAATAATGACATCGCGAAAGGGTGTGGTTTCATTCATGCTAATTGTCGCTTTCAAAGTTTATCGTCAGGTGTGCCACTAATATAGTAAAATAGCAGGGAGAGAACTGTGATTATTCCGTCGAAGATGTACGCTTATGCCTGGTATTGAGCACGGTAGGCTATTGCGCCCATAGAAGAGGCTTGCGAAACCGTGGAAAGTCAGTTGCCGTACCGTCCTGAATGTAGGTTTTCTGGCATTTCTTACGGAAGGGATCCTGATATTGCCAACCGATCAGCCGCCAAAATTTCAATGAAGCAGAAACAAAACGGAGTCTTGCGTCCTTTGTCATCTAAGCAAGGGAATTACCTAAGCAAGATAGTTGTAGCCATAAAGACTATTTTCCGCAGCTAGGCCCGATTTTTGAGCACTAATTGCAATATCCTCAGCTGGAGCCCGATGCTTATTGCCTAAAGGCTAAGATTATGGGAAAAGATTTTGGTGTTCGGACTAGTTTAATGATTCCGTTATGAAAACAGCTGAAGATTTGAGGAATACTCGAAAAAGTAGTTAGCTTCTATAATTGCAAGGAAATACCACCCTTTTATATAACTCAAAAACGACCATACTATGGCGAGTGTCAACACCTATCTAAACTTCCTAGATCAAACAGAAGAGGCCTTCCTATTCTACCAATCCATTTTTGGTGGAGAATTTCTCGGTGGCATTAGACGCTTTGGAGATATGCCTCCTCAAGAAGGACAACCTCCCATGTCAGAGGCCACTAAGCATCAGGTCATGCATGTCTCCTTACCGATTCTTGGCGGTATTCATACCCTCATGGGAAATGATTGTCCACCTGAGATGGGCTTCAAAGTAAATGCGGGAAATAATTTTCACATCAGCTTATCCCCAGATACGCGAAAAGAGGCCAAACAACTATTTGATGGATTGGCAAAAGGGGGGATGATTACGATGGAGCTTCAAGATGTGTTTTGGGGTGCCTACTATGGAAGTTGTACAGACAAGTATGGTATTCAATGGATGTTTAACTGCGAAAGTAAAGAAGACTAAAAACAGTTACCTCAGGAATAGATCGGCAGGCTATACTAGATAGTTTTCGGCAGTATATGGACAGTAGTTAAGGTGCTACAGAATCACAACATGATTAGCAGAACATCGGTGGGGCTGAACGGACAGCAGAGATAAACGACCTAGTAGAAGGACATTCATCCTTACAAAGAACTGAATGCCCTTCTGCTCCTAGGGTTAGGGCTAAGCTAATGCCTTCCTACAAAACTCCAGGCAGTTCTGCACCTCCTTCACCGCATCAGAACCTTCGGGAATCTTATACTCCAGTTCCACCGTACCCGGAAATTTGAATTTCTCCCTTTGCATCAACTGTAAGATCTCTGGAATAGGTGTATCACCAGTGCCCCAAGGCATATTGTCTTGGCCGTTATCTTTGCTCTTTCGGTCTTTCAAATGAATGCTATAGATGCTTTTGTGGTACTTGCTAAGGAGATCTAGGGGCTTGTCATACCCTGCGGCTACATAATGACCTAGGTCTGGATTCATCACATTGAATTTGGATTGATCCAATGCAGTATCCCAGAAGGTGGGGGTTTGCTGGGTATGCCCGTGGTAGGCTACTCGCACTTTATGTTTCTTGGCCATTTTACCCAATTTCATAGTATGTGCATCATCGCTGGGGTGTTCCAATGTTACATGAGAAGCCCCTAAAGCTTTGGCCGCTCTGAATCCATAATCAATCTCTGCATCCGTATTATTCTTGCCAAAGGCGCTGGGCTTGAAGCCATAGATCTTTACTCCTGCCTCCTTATACATCTTCCGCATTTGCTTGAAACGATCCATAGAAACTGAGGCGCGCCATTGTGCCAATTTTTTTCGGTATTCT
>JAHQWA010000284.1 GCA_019634045.1 Saprospiraceae bacterium | reverse complement strand
CTTTTTCCGATTTCGTACTTCCGATTTCCGACTTTCAACCAGATTTAGCCTGGAAAACAGAAGTCAAAAATATGTACACGCCTTACATGAGAAACTGCTGATCTGAAATCTCACGTAATCCTTAATCGCGGATTATCAAATAGTTATGCAAAAGAAACGCTTTTATAAGGCCTTTGTACTCCTTTCTCTCCTTCTCCTATCATCTTGTCAAGGGGAAGAAACGACCATCACAACCCCCGAAGGAGAACTCACCATGAATACGGATGAATTGCTGAAGACCATTGGGGAGATATATGCCTTTGGCTATCCTTTGATTCTGATGGATATGACCAAGCGCTTGTCAACCAATACCGAACGCCCCCACCCCACTAGGCCTCGCGCGCCCGTCAATCAACTCGGCCATTTTCGAGAATTTCCAGACCATACTTTAACTGCGGTGGTCAAGCCGAATGTAGACACCTATTACTCTATTGCTTGGCTAGACCTAGGACAAGGCCCTCAGGTACTTTCCATACCCGCTACCGAGCGTTATTACCTCCTACCTTTTATGGATGCCTATTCTAATGTGTTCGCTTCACCAGGAACCAGAACAACGGGAAGCGAAGCCCAGAATTTCTTAGTAGTTGGCCCAGAATGGAGCGGGGAAACGCCTGCTGGATTGTCCTTGATTCAAGCTCCAACCGAGATGGTATGGATGTTAGGTAGAATTCAGGTTAACAGTGAGGAAGATGGTGCTACAAGCGTGCGAGCGATTCAAGATAGTATGCAATTGGTACCCTTCAGCGAGTATGGAAAGGCTGACTACCTGGCCCCAAGAGGGATTGTTGATCCAGACTTTCAAGAGACTACTCCAGTAAAAGCGATTCGAGAATTAGATCTAAACACGTATTTCAACCGACTTTCGGATTTGATGGTCCAAAACCCACCCGCCCTTAGAGATTCAGGGATGGTAGGTAAAATGCAGAAGCTTGGTTTGGTACCCGGTAAGCCCTTTGAACTCAACATTGACAACCTCATCCTTAGAACTAAGCTTAAAGCCCTACCTGAGTATATTCACAAGAGGATGGAAGAACGACGGGCACAGCCGGATACTAGTCTATTGCGAAACGGCTGGTCCATTGCTACTGAAGGGATTGGCGAGTATGGGACAGACTATCTCCGTAGGGCATTTATCAACTTTATTGCGCTGGGAGCGAACCTGCCAGAGGATGCAGTCTATCCTAATCTAGTGTTTGATATAAATGGAGAGCCCTTAAGTGGCAAGAGACGCTATCAAATTCATTTTGAAGCCAATCAACTCCCTCCTGTCAATGCCTTTTGGTCACTTACCGTTTACAATGCTGATGAGTTTTTGGTGGAAAATGAATTCAACCGCTATGCACTTGGGGATCGAGATGCCCTCAAGTACCATGAAGATGGTTCCCTAGATCTATATATTCAAGCAGAGGGTCCAGCAGAAGCAGATCGCGTCAACTGGTTGCCTACCCCAAAGGAGGGCCAGTTCTTTATGACTCTGCGTCTATATTGGCCCAAAGCAGCGGTATTGGATGGGGACTGGCTACCGCCGCCGGTAATTCCGGTAAAGGATTGAGTAGAGGAACCTTCTTCCATTACTTTACTTTATATTCACGATCGCTACAAGCTTCAACTTCATTTTCTGTATCTATGAAAGCAAATTACGATACTCCATTGATCCTCTCTGGTCCGCTCCGAAGGCCTAAGCAAATGCTACTAGAACAAGAATACGGAGGACACAAATCTCTACATGATGGGGATGTGGCTTCCAATCTTGGCTTAAAGGATGCTCCCATTGAAGGACCCACACATTTCAGTCAGTTTGTTCCACTCTTGGTGAAAATTTGGGGAAAGGATTGGTATGAACGGGGTTGTTTTTCAGCTCATTTCTTGAATATGGTCGTGGAGGGGGAAGAAGTGAAAGCTTTTGTGGAGTGGCCTAAGGAGGGCGAAACTACTACCAGGTGTTGGGCTGAAAAAGCAGACGGCAGCCCGGTCTTGGAGGCTAGCGCTAGTCTTGGAGATTCAGGTGCTACCCTACTGGATCAGCGGATGGCGAAGCTAAGACCCTTTGATCAGCTGATTATTTTAGAAGATCTAAAGGTTGGATTACAAGGCGTGAAGGAGGAAGAGGTGATTATGGAAGCCGAGCAGCATATGGGTAAGCTCTACCCTTTTTCTTTAACACAAAAGCTTAAAAGCATTACCGAAAAATCTCCTTATTATTTCGATGCCCATCAATCACCTTGGGGGCAGCCCATTATTCCTTTGGAGATGGTTAGTGTTTTGAGTATGTATACCTTTCACGAGGCGGGTTTCGTGGTCAAGCAACCTTCCATTGGCCTATTTGCGGATCTGGAAATCCGTATGATCAAGGGACCACTGCTGGTTGGCGAAACCTATAAGATTCGTAGAGAGATTGTTGCCCTAGGTGAAAGCCGTAGAACCGAAGGTTTTTGGACGCGAAGTCAGATCCTGGATAAAGCCGGTCATGAAGTCCTGGCGGAAGTCCTCCTTCATCAAGCTATCTTCAAACACTCCTACCCCGCTTATTCAAAATCATAATAATTCCTTGCGCTACTCTAGCTAGTAACATTTTGCCGGCTTAGTTCGGCTCTCCGCCCAATATCTTATTGGTCCCTTTTCTTTTTCCTTCTATAAATGAACGAGGCCTTAGTTAGGCCTCGTTTGATAATTATGTGCAATACTGTTGCAAAAGAACTGTAATAAGGCTACATTTGCAACGCTGTTGCGTTAAAAAAAGTGTGGTTGCACCTTAGCAATGATATGTAACAGTTGCAAAGATCTTTTAATAGGTAGTAAACTTTTGGGGTGTCAATTATGGGCATAATTGGCAGCCCTTATTTTACAGAACAACTCTGCTTGCCGATGTCATGAAGAAATCACTAACGGCCCAGGTAGCGAGTCAAGCCGACCTAATTGGCATGCTTGCAGCCACGGTATGTATGATTCATTGTTTAGTAACTCCTTTGTTCCTAGTTGCTAAGCCTTTGCTTTTGCCTGTTGAGGGAACACATATAGCCCATGGATGGGGTTGGTGGGAAGTATTGGATTATCTTTTTCTTACCGTAGGCTTGATAGCAGTGGTTTTTGCTACCCATGCTTCATCTCCAAGGTGGCTAGTGTTTGGACTCTGGATCAGCTGGTTCTGTCTGGCCGTTGGAATTCATTTGGAGGAACAGCTAGTGGGACAGTTTTTGCTCTACGGTGGTTCCTTGATTTTGATTGTACATCATGCCTTCCACTACAAGTATTGCCGAGAACATTCCGGAAATGCCCAGACTCTACTAAAATAACACACTAAATCTAGATTACATATATGAGGATTGGTTTCCTTTCTATCGGGCTCCTTCTTTTTCTAGTTCTGGGACTGGTGTTTCCATCTTGTTTGGGAGATGGAAATTTAGCTATGAGTAGCAGCGCCACTGCGGGCGAGCAGCCGGATAGTAGTTTGCTGCGTCAATCTACAGATGTTGCCGGTAGCACCCTTTTGTCCGAATCAGAAAAAGAGGATACCAGTACGATTTATAAATGGGATGAGGAGGTATTTGATTGGGTAGAGATCGGGGAATTGGAGCGACTTAATCAGGAGTCAAATGCGGAAGTATCGGCCATTGACTTCAGCAATCCTGTAAAAGTGGAATGGGAGGAACTGATGAATATTCTCTATCATTTAAAGTATTACCCGGAATTAGACTTATCAGTTTTTGCACCTGTCTTCGGTCCTAAGTTAGAAAGTATGAATGGCCAAACCGTCTTAATTGAAGGGTATGTGCTACCCATAGATGAGGATGAAGGCTTGTGGGCGCTTTCAGCTTTTCCTATTGCTTCCTGCTTTTTCTGTGGCCAAGCTAGTCCAGCATCCGTGCTTAGTGTATACTTCAGTGAATCGACTGGCCGAAAGCGATATAAGGTAGGAGATAAGCTTTTTTTATCTGGCACACTGGTCTTGAATTATGATGATCCTATCGAGCTGTACTATGTGCTGAAGGAAGCAGAAGCAAGAGCCGTACAGTAGGGACAAAAAAGGCAATTAAACGCAGCCTAACAACCTCTGTTCAGATCGCGTTTTTACGGGTAGCTTGAAGCACAGGGGATTAGCAAAGAACGCTGATAAGGAAGAAGTGGGCAAATACCAACAACACCTCGGCTCCGCCTTGTCTAGAGGATGCCAGACAGGTTTCCTACTTAAGTATAAATTGACTCGCCTCTCACTAGTTTAGAACAAACCCGACTATTATGAAATATTTTATGACTACGATAGTATTATTGCTATCCCTTTACCTTCACGCTCAGGAATCAGCTGATAATTTCCCGCCGCCTGCTGAAGCGCCCATTGTAGATGCCGTTAAAACCAGTGCAAAAATTACAATTGATGGTAAGCTAGATGAATCCGATTGGAACCAAGCGCCTATAGTTACAGCATTCTTTCGTAGAGAACCACGTCAAGGCGGTGAAATTAGTTTTCCGACCGAAGTTCGCTTTTTGTACGATCAAAAGAACCTGTATATCGCGGCGATCTGCAAAGACTCAATGGGGGTTAAGGGGATCAGAGTACAAGATCTTCGCCGTGACTTCAGCTGGGGGGAAAATGATATTTTTGGGGTTTCGCTTGATCCACAAAATCTCAAACAGTACGCGCAGGTCTTCCAAACCACCCCCTACGGAAATCAGCGTGATTTACAGAACTTCAACGGCAATGTTCACGATCCTGGTTGGAATACCTTATGGCGTGTCAAAACGCAGCGAACTAAGGACGGGTTTACTGCTGAATTTGCCATCCCTTTTACTTCTCTTAGATATGACATGCCCAAGGCCGGAGAGCCAGTCGAATGGGGCGTTACATTGGTTCGATATGCTAGAAGAGCAGTGGAGGTATCCACCTTCCCGGCTATTCCTCAATCGTTCACCCCTTATCGCATGACTTATGCGGCCAAGTTGCGGGGCATCGAAGTCCCCCCTCCAGCTGCAAACGTTCGTATTGAGCCCTATACCTTGTATCAATTTGATGAAAGTAAAGCGGGCGACGCTGTCCAAGAAAAATTAAGTGAGGCCAAAGTCGGATTGGACGCAAAGTGGGCTGTCAATCCTCGAACGGTAGTAGATCTGACGATCAATACAGACTTTGCTCAAGCAGATGTGGACCGCGCTGTCAATAACCTAGAGCGTTTCAATATCTTTTTTCCGGAAAGAAGGCAATTCTTCCTAGAGAACTCCGGTATTTGGGCTGGTGGACTGCAAACCTCTATCCGCCCCTTCTTTAGTCGTACCGTCGGTCTGCAAGGTAGTTTCAATGCCGTCCCAGCTCCGATTGACCTCGGAACTCGATTTACGCAACGTACCGAAAAGCAGGCTTTGGCGGCCCTATTGGTTCGCCAGCGGGAGACGTCAAATTCGGCTCGTGCTAACTTTGGGGTTTTGCGATACCTAAAGAACTACGGCCGAGAAAATAATGTAGGGATCATGCTCACCCATCGCTTAGATGAGGCCCACGATGACTTGGGATTCCTTCAAAATAATAATACTACGATTACTATTGATGGACAGATACGCCCGACTAGTGAGTGGGACATCCAATATCTGCTTACGACTTCGATCGATGAAGAAAGTGGAAAAGTAGGATATGCCGGTCGTTTCTTTACCGGGAATAGGAGCAATGATTTTTACTATGGGTGGGTAACTGAATATACAGATGCAGATTACAAGCCCGGGATGGGCTTTGTTCGCCAAACAGATGTGATTAGGCATAATCCGGGAGGCTATTACATTTGGAGACCTAAAGGCATTCCTTGGATTCGTAGATGGGACCCAGGTTTTTTTGTCAATCTTAACCACGATGCTAGTGACCTTTCTAGCTTTCAACAAGCTAGCATTTACATCTTTCCCATCTTTACCTGGTTCAAGGACAATAGCTTCTTGGAGCTTTCAGGTACTCCCACCTGGCAGAACATCAATTTTGACTTTGCTCCCTTGGGACTACTCATTGACAAAGATCAATACTTCTATACTCGATACCTTGTTCAATATAATACCGATCTATCGAAGAAATGGTCAGGGGATTTTGGCTACAATTTTGGTCGTTTTTACAATGGCCATCGCAATACGATCAATGCCGCAGCTCGTTTTGCTCCCATTCCGCACTTAGCCATTTCATTTGACTACGAGTATAATGCCTTGGAGGGAGTGGGTTTGGAGAAAAAGAATCTTTATACTAACCTCTACACAGGGAGCCTACGTCTAGCCTTAAATCCTCGAGTTCAGCTGTCCACTTTCTATCAATACAACAGCTTTGATCAGCAGGGGCGATGGAACGTACGTTTCAGCTGGGAGTACTTACCGCTTTCTTTTCTGTATTTGGTGTTTAATGATACCGAAACGGATATTTTTGAGCCGATTCACCGAGACCGCCAATTTATTGGCAAACTTACTTTGACGAAGCAGTTTTAAACAACTTCCCAGTTAATAATGCATGTTCCATTGGATTAATTTGCCTTGAAATCAAGTCTTGGGCATATACCTAATCTTTAGTCGGATGATAATTGCAACAGGGTACACTTATATTAGCTTTACCCTGCTGCAATTGGAGCTTAAGCCGCCCTTATTTATTTTCCTTTGAAGGTAGCCGTTAGCGGAATTGCAGCTCCTCTATCCGTTCCTCTCTTTGCCTAGTACAGTGAGGAATAAAAGCAGGTGTATAAGGGTTTTAACTATGGGGAACTTATTCCGAGGAAATTTCCTTTTAGAAAGTAGCTACTACCCCAAACAACAGGGGAATAGACACTATTTGTTATTATCCCGACCGCGACAAGAAACATTGGAGGATATATGAAAATATTCATCTTTGGACCACCAGGCGCTGGCAAATCTACTCTTGCTTTTGATTTGGGTAAGAAAACGGGATTGCCTGTTTTTCACGTGGACCATTATTTCTTTAAGGGACCGAATATCCACGTTTCGGTAGAGGGGGCGATGAAAGAACTTAAGACGAAGCTACCCGATGATAATTGGATCATAGAAGGTAATCATGGAGCCGTACTACCAATTCTGACAAAAAGGGCAGATCATACCATTGTGCTACAGGTTTCTCCGCTAATCTGTCTATTTCGAGTGTATAAGCGATACTTTCAGCAGGATCCTCTACTTAAGCAGGCGATATCGGAGGGTTGGGAAGAAAAGATGAGTTGGCAGTTTACTTGGTTTATCCTTCGACTGTTTCCTAAGAATTTTGCGAAGCAGAAACGACAAATCCAGGAGATGGCCAGCGGTAAGGTGCATGTCATTAAGAATAGCAGGCGCTTTAATCTAGATTTATTGCGATAGGCTTCCCCCTCACTTAACCAACAAGCTCTTTGCTACTTTCTGGCTAATCATGACGGCTTCCTTCCCGTCACAACTAATCAATAAACTATTGTCAAAGGCTTCCGTTTGTAAAATCTCGATAGTTGTTCCCAATTGTATATTGAGCTGATTGAGATAATGCAGCAATTCCTTGGAACTCCGAGCTAAGGCATGCAGGTGTACCTTTTGATGAGTTGGGATCTCGGAAAGCGCTTGGTATTTTTGGGTGATGACTTCTCCTAGATCATTCGGTATGGGTGAGCCGTGTGGATCTACCGTGGGATAGTTCAACATTTCATCCATCCTGGCAAATAATGTAGGGGATTGAATGTGCTCCATCTGTTCCGCAATCTCATGCACTTCCTCCCAACCAAAACCCATGACCTGGTGCAAAAACATTTCGGTGAGTCGGTGTTTGCGGATGATAAGTGCTGCAGTCCTCCTACCCTCTTCTGTAAGCATTACCGGCTTATACTTCCGATAATTAACCCACCCATGTTCCTCCAACTTTTTGATCATATTATTGGCCGTGGGCTTACTTACGCCTAGGTGCTTGCTGAGTTCCGTCAGGTTGATTTTGCCGGCTTGTTCATCCAGGAAATACAAGGCTTTGAGATAGTTTTCCTTGACGGTGGTGGACATATTCTTTTTTATTGGACAAAATAAGCAAAAAAAAGTCGATTAGAATTTGTTAGAACAGTCTAACTTTTTAATTTTGTGTATCTAATAATATTTTATAGCGAGTCAAATGAATAACTTCAATCTCTATAAATCTCTTCTGGTGGTTCTTCTGGGTTCAATCGCTATGACAGCACAAGGCCAACAAGCGAGCCTTTCTGGTCGGGTGACTTCTGTGGATGGCGAGCCTCTGGGTTTTGCTAATGTGGCTCTAGAAGGGACCATATATGGCACAAGTACGAATGATGATGGAGTGTTCCGTATTTCGAAAATTCCAGCGGGTACCTACAAGGTTTTGATTTCCTTCTTAGGATACGAGGCCATGCAGAAGAGGATTGAATTATTGGCTGGCCAAGCCATGCAGCTTGACTTTGTTTTGGAGGCAACAAGCAATACCATGGATGAGGTAGTGGTAACAGGGACCATGAAAGAGGTGAACAGATTAGAAAGCCCCGTTCCTGTTGAGGTTTATAACCCAACTTTCTTCAAGAAGAACCCTACGCCCAATATCTATGAGGCACTGCAAAATGTCAATGGAGTCCGCCCGCAACTGAATTGTCAGGTCTGTAATACCGGAGATATTCACATTAATGGATTAGAGGGGCCTTACACGATGGTACTGATTGATGGGATGCCCATTGTAAGTAGTTTGGCCACCGTGTATGGTTTATCTGGTATCCCCAACTCTTTGGTAGAGCGGATGGAAATTGTGAAAGGACCTGCCTCTTCTTTATATGGTAGTGAGGCCATCGGAGGACTGATTAATATTATTACCAAAAACCCTGAAAAGGCGCCCCTTTTCACTGCCGATGTGATGGGGACTAGTTGGGAGGAATTAAATACGGACTTAGGCGTTAAGTTTAATGTAGGCGATAAGGCTTCCGTCCTGACGGGGGTGAATTACTACAACTATGACAACCTAATCGATAACAACAACGATAACTTCACGGATGTAACCAACCAAGAGCGTGTATCCGTATTCCAAAAATGGAATTTCAAACGGAGAAATAACCGACTATTTACTTTAGCTGCTCGCTATTACTGGGAAGATCGTTGGGGAGGAGAATTGAACTGGACCCCTGAATTTCGTGGAGGAGATGAGATCTATGGTGAGGCGATTACGACAGAACGCTGGGAGCTATTAGGGCAATACCAGCTACCTACGGTAGATCATATGCTATTCTCTTTTTCCTTTAATACTCATGACCAAAATTCGGTCTACGGGGATACTCCCTACCTAGCTGATCAAAAAATTGGCTTTGGTCAATTGACTTGGGATAAGGCAGTCGGAAAACATGACCTATTGGTTGGTTCGGCCTTGAGATATACCTACTACGACGATAACACACCAGCTACGGGAGGGGAAGCTAGCGATCCCAATAATCGACCGGATGAGATATGGCTTCCAGGTATTTTCGTGCAGGATGAGATTACCTTCACATCTAAACACAAGATTTTGCTGGGGCTACGCTATGATTACAACAATCATCATGGTAACATATTCACGCCCCGCTTGGCCTATAAGTGGTCTATTACGCCTACAGATATCTTTCGCCTAAATGCGGGAACAGGATTTCGTGTGGTCAACCTCTTTACGGAGGACCATGCTGCCTTAACGGGCGCTAGGGAGGTCGTGATCGCAGAACAATTGGCGCCAGAACAATCTTACAATGTAAATGCCAATTACATTAAACGACTCTATCTGGATAATGGAGGATCCGGAAGTATAGAATTGTCTGCATGGTACACCCACTTTACCAATGTTATATTCCCAGATTACGAGACCAATGCCAATCAAATCATCTATGATAACCTTGACGGCTTTGCGGTGACCAAGGGACTTAGTTTGAATGCTGACCTATCGTTGCCCAACGGGTTTTCCTTCCTCCTGGGGGGATCGCTGATGGATGTTTCTACAGAAGAAGGGGGGATAAGAGAACGTCAGATCCTAACTGAACGTTTTACCGGCACCTGGTCTATTTCTTACAAGTTTTTGAACAATAAGCTGGTGGCCGATTATACTGGCAACGTGTACGGGCCAATGCGTTTGCCGCTGTTAGGAGAACTCGATCCTCGTCCAGCAGAATCGCCTTGGTGGAGTATTCAAAATATCCAACTGACCTATCGTGGAATGCCTCAGTTTGAAATGTACGGCGGTGTGAAGAATTTGCTGAATTGGACGCCTTGGAAGAATCAAAATGAGCCGATCATTGCTCGTAGCTTCGACCCGTTTGATCGGGGCGTGGAGTTTGATGAAGGTGGAAATGTGGTGGCTACTTCCGGGAATCCCAACGCCTTATCTTTTGATCCTAGTTATGTATATGCTCCGAATCAGGGCATTCGTGCCTTTTTTGGCATCCGTTATTCAATTCAATAGAGATGCAAATTTCAACATACCCCTTCCTACTGTTCATTGTACTGACCCTGGCGGCCTGTACCCCGTCTAAACCTGTTGCTGAGCCTAGCCAGCCCTTACAATCCTTTACTTTTGCCCAGGTGGATAGCCTACGATCAATGGAACCAAGGCCATTGGCTATTTTCTTGCATGCCGAGTGGTGTAAGTATTGTAAGAATATGGAATACACGACCCTGCGGAATGAAAAAGTTGTACAACTGCTAAACGACAAATTCTATTTCATTCCTTTTGACGGGGAATATAGAGAGGAAATACTATTCAAAGATCATAAATTCGCCTTCCAACCCAACGGTCGCCGTTCAGGTACCCATGAGTTAGCTAGAGCACTGGGTACCATCGATGGAGAAATGATCTACCCTACCCTGGTCATTCTCAGTCCAGCGGATGAGATTGTCTTTCAATATGGAGCCTATCTCGGAGCGCGTCAGATGAGATCTATACTTGCTAAGGCTGCTAAATAAGGTTCTTACTTTGGATTGTAGGTCAAAATCTTTTGGGATTTAGGTTGCTATGAATCATTTCTTTTAATCGACTCATAAAGAGGCGCTTAACTACCATTTCTTAGAGTATAACTTCAGCTCAGATTCTTTCTTCACAAAAGCTTCACAATTCCGTGTAGGGCTTTTCGACTAATGACTGCACTTTACTTACCGACAATTATAATCGGAATCAACTCCCACTACTAGCTGTCAATCAGAAGCTTGCCGGAAAAGGGGCGAATCCGATCTTACTGACTCATCAAATTATCGGTATGTACCAGAAACTTTATGCCTATTCCTCTCTGAGCTTACTGGCGGTTCTATTCTTTCTCGTGTCAAGTTTTTCCTTATTGGCTCAGGCCAAGCTCAACATGAATCATCGTTACCAAATCAATAAGGATGGATCCTATATCCAGTTTAAGACCACCCTAGCAGGATTTCCAGTGATTCGGGGAGCAGTGAAGGCCTATCAAGCTACCATTTTTTATGACCCAGCTAATGTTAGGAATAGCTCAGCTACCATTCGGATAGGTACTGAAGGCTTCTCTACGGCTCATGACAAGCGGGATGCGGTTCTCCAGGGTGAAGAATTTTTGAATGCGAGTCAATTCCCAGCTATTTGGTTTCAGGGAACTGAGGTAACAGAAAAAGAGGATGGCTTTGATCTAAGCGGGACCTTAAACATTAAAAACATCAGTAAACCAGCAAGACTCCAGATCGAAACACCTACCCTCATGCCGGGAGCCATGAATAAACAAGATTTACTATTCGTCAAAGGCAAAATGAAGATTAACCGAAAGGATTTCGAGCTGGGAACTGAAGGCCAGTGGGCCACTAATCCGATGCTAGGCGAAGAAATTGAGATCGAATTTTCCTTTATGTGTTTTAGCTACACGATTGCCTATTTACAGGCCAACTTTGTTCGGGAGATCGAGGGCAGAGCGCATGCCGTGGGCAGAGTGTATAAAGAGGTAAAGCAAAATGGAGTAGAAAGTGGCTTGAAGTTGGTGAATAGCTTAATGAAGGATGAACGCTATCAGAAGGATAACTGGCTATCGAACCTGGCCAATATTGGTTGGATTTTGATGGTAGATGGCTACGGAAAGGAATCGCTACCCTTTTATGAGCTTGCTCTGCAAAAAAAGCCGGACCACCTCAGTTCCTTACTCCGACTGGGAGATGCCTATGTCATCGCGGGAGAAGCAGAAAAAGCATTGGCTCATTTCAAAAAAGAAAGGGCTTTAGCCGCCAGAGCGAAATTCACCCATATTCCACATATGATTAAACTCTTAAGCCAAGAGTTTGACTTAAAGGATATGCAATGAGAAGGCCCCATTTATTACTTACGGGCTACCTGCTGTTACTCATAGGCTGCCATTCAGGAACTTCCCATTCCGCGCTGGAACAGTCCGAAGGTGATGAAGATGTGAAGGGCTTGGAGAAAGTCTATGCCATAGCCAAGGAAGCCCAGAATGTTCGTAGTGTACTGGTTAGTGTGAATGGGGCCTTGGTGATGGAGCAATACTTTGATACTTATAGCCCTGATAGCTTGGACCACCAACGTTCTGGGACTAAGAGCATTATGGCAAGTCTCATTGGAATTGCCATTGATAGGGGTATGATCACGCATCTAGATGATCCCGTTTCAAGCTATCTGAATGTCAAAGATGAAAGGCTCAAGACCATTAGCATTCGACACCTACTAAGCATGACTAGTGGCTTTGATTGGGACGAGGAAGTGAGCGTAGATGAATACAATGCATGGGTGAGTTCGGGGGATCAGCTTGGTTTCCTGTTGAAGAAAGCGGTGATCCATCCTCCTGGTAAGGTTTGGAACTACAATTCTGCTACTATGCACTTGTTGTCAATGATATTAACCAAAGTGAGTGGAATGTCTACCCTTGAATTTGCCAAGCAATTTCTTTTCGAACCCATCGGCATTAAGCAAGTCAGTTGGGAACGGCTGTCGAGCGGTTTCTACAATGGTGGAGCAGGGCTGCAACTGCGGCCGAGAGACATGATAAAGCTGGGTGAATTGCATGCCAATGTTGGACAGTACGCAGGTCAGCAGGTAGTATCCAAGCAGTTCATAGAAGCCGCCATTTCCCATCAGGAACCTGAGCCCTTTGAAAGTGATGAAAACATAGGTTATGGCTATGGATGGTGGGTAGGCGAGCCCAATGGGGTAAAGGCATTTTTAGCCAGAGGATATGCCGGACAGATTATTGCCGTCTTCCCGGAAAAGGATTTGGTGGTTGCTATCACCCACAATTGGCGAGTAGAGGTAAATACTGCCATTGCTCAACAAAAGCAAGCCTTTGAAATCTTAGCTGCGATCTTGCTGGAGGAGGTGGCAGGCTAAGAGTATTTACACAATCAATGAAGATGAAAAAGAATATCCTATATCCTAGTCTTTTACTGGGAGTACTACTCTATTTGTGGAGTTGCACCCAGAACCAAATCAATCGTGGTGAAGTCACTCCTTCAACTCAGCTTTATATCGGACTAGAAAAAGCGGAGGCGGTAGCCGCCAGCAAACCAAATTTTAGAAGTCTACTGGTTAGTGTTGACAACAAGTTGATCTTGGAGAAGTATTATAAGCCTTATGGCAGAGATAGCCTGGATCATCTTCGTTCTGCGACCAAGAGTATCATGACAACCCTAATTGGCATTGCCATAGATCGCGGGCTGATTCCCAATATGGATGTATCAATATCCGATTATTTATCGGTACCATCCCCAGAGAAGGCTGAGATTACCATCAAGCATCTGGCCTCTATGACCAGCGGACTAGAATGGGATGAAGGTATTGGATACAACGACAATAATGAGATGATTGATTCGGGTACTCCCATTCAATATGTCCTCAACAAACCGCTAGTCCATCCACCAGGATCGAAATGGAATTATTCCACGGGAGACATACATGTCTTGTCGGCGATTTTGACGAAAGCCAGTGGCTTAAGCACCTTACATTTTGCTCGAAGTTACCTCTTTGAACCACTTGGAATCCAGAGATTTAAATTGCAGAAATTTGAGGATAATTTTTATAGTGGGGGTTCAAGGTTAGAGCTAAAACCTAAAGACATGCTTAAGATTGGCCAACTCTTTGCCAATAGCGGTGTACACGATGGGAAGCGTCTGGTTTCTGAGGCTTTCATCGATGAAGCGACAACACTGCAGAATCCAGCTGGTGCTTTCAAAAGCACCGAAGAGGGGTATGGCTATGGCTGGTGGGTAGGACATCCTATGGGATTGCATGCATTCATGGCTAGTGGCTATGCTGGACAAACTATTGCCGTGGTGCCCGAGTTGCAACTGGTGATCGTTACGACTCAGAAATGGCAAGTCAATGGGCAGCAAGCCGTGAGGCAACAAGATGATGTACAAGAAATAGCAAAATGGGTAGTAGAAGCTGTGCTACAAGAGCAGAAAAAGTAAGCCCTTACCTTTTTTGTACTGTCATGATATCTGCATCTCTATGGTCAATCTGGGAGAAGATCAACAGATTTTGCTTTGGACTGAAATGAAGACTAATCCCCATGCGTGGAATTCTTCCACTGGGCCGGTAGATGGGCCTTGAACTTTGTAATTGATCGTCGAAAAAGAAGATCTGTTTTTCTTGCTCATCCCAATAAAAGATGCCTCCAGGCGCTGGCACAAAAGCCCCCCAATACATGGGATGGAAGTTTGCTATGACTTTCCGCTCCTTTTGTTCATTTAGATCAAAGGACCATAGCCCCATTTCATCTTTCTTGCAATAGAACAAAATGGACTGATCCATGCTCATTTGAGGTGCGTAGGCATTATTGGATAAGATACCGGTAGATTTGGAACCGTCTATTTGCATTTTTCTAATTTCCCATTGATGGGCTTTTCTTGAGCAGAATAGCAGTTGTCCATCTGGTCCTGGGTATGGAAGAAGCTGATCTCCTGAAGTAGGACTGATTTGTTGGATGGGCCCGCCTTGAGCATCTACTTTCAACAGCTTAATCTTGCCCTCTTGAAATCCATGAAAAAGAAGATGCGCTCCATCCTTTGTCCAGCGGACTCCGCCTAGGTCTTCTCCATGGAATTGTGTGATTGGCTTGGCTGAACTCCCATCGATATTGGCTACCCAAATTTGGAACTTATTCTCCACTGTAGCGGTAAAGCTGACTTGTTGACCATTTGGTGAGATGGATGGATTTAATTCCAATCCATGGTGACCGCGCCACTCTTTTGCCTCCTTTGTCTCTAAGTCATAGGTCCAGATATTGACATCGTCTTTCATTTTGGCGTAGACCATATTGCCATCAAGGCTTACTCTGGGCATTACCATTTGATAATCTCCAATAGGCATTAGCTGGCTCTTTTTATAAGCAAGACTGATCTGCCATATCTTATAGAGGCCTGTTTGATCTCCACTGTATAACAAGTGTTTGTTATCGGCAGACCAGGCAAATCCATTAATAGATTGATGTACCTTCGTTATTTGTTCCAGTTGCCCATCTTTCAGCTTGATTCTCCATAGTTGCATGCTAGTCGGATTCTTTTCCCTGATAAAAGCCAACTGTGTACCATCATTGGAGAATGTAGGATGGAGATCACCCTTAAAAGTAGAATCTGGCTGCGTCACCCACTTTGATTCACCGGTTTCAACGGATATTAACTTAATTCTGGCTGGTAAGTTTGGCTTTTCTCGATCGTTAAAACTTATCCACTTTTCATCCGGCGAAACGTTGAAATCCCCAGTGCTATAGGTCGGAGCTGCCAATATGCGCACCTCGGCTCCACCCAAGAGCGGGCGCTTGAAAATAGTAGCACCACTCTTGGTATACCTTAGGTAATAAAGATGGCTACCATCCCGAGACCATTTAGCTCGCAATTCCGTAGCTGGATCCGTGGTCATTCTTTTCACAGTGGAACTTCCGATCTGCTTTACATAAATGTCCCAGTTATCCGCGTTTGCGCCTTGCCATCCGTAGGCCACAAATTTTCCATCAGGTGAAAGGGCTGGCCAATATTCAGTAGAGTTGGTATTAGCGAGTGGGATGGGCTGGTAGATCAGGGGCTCACTAGAACGGAAATCACTGCTTAGGAGTAAGACACCTAAAATCAGGAGTAAGGCTGTTCCCAGGGTCAATGCGATTCTTCGGGAAAGAGGGGCTTCCCCTACTCCATGGCTAGGGAGGACTGCCGGTTTAACCTCCGCGATTAATCGATAGCCCGTCTTGCTAATCGTCTCAATGTATTCCGGGTGAGTTATGCTATCTCCCAGCAGTCTTCGCAAGGACGAAATAGCCTTGGTGAGCACATTGTCAGTCACAATTACCTCTCCCCAGATGGCTTCTCTTAGTTCAGCCTTTGGAATGACCTGCAGCGGGTTATTTGCCAAATGCAGTAATACCGCCATCAATAGGGGTTCTACATGTTGGATTTGTCCTGCTTTGGTAATGCGCAGTAGACTTGGTTCAACCAAGCAATCTTTGAGGTAAAAGTTCTGATCCATATTGGTGACTTTCGTAAACAAAGGTCTAGGTAAGATGGGGTTTTGCTACTGCGGGTTACAGAATGATGGCAATCGACTTTCGGCGAACTATTGTTTTAAGTAGTTGGCCCGACATATAGTGAGGGTATTATCTTCGCCCGAGCATAGGTCATAGATATGGTATAGGCCTAGTCCCGTCTTGATCACTAGAAGTGACCGATAACTGGTGAAGATTCTCATGTCGAGTGATTTAATTTGATTTTTTGGTACAAATATCAGCAGCTTATAGTAGAGAGGCCTACTTTTTAGGTCAAAGAAGGGCATCTGTCGACGGGAGAAGAGATTAGGAAAGGGAACAGCCTTGGTTTACTGCTAATGAGGCAGCAATTGCTTCTGTAAATCAACTCCTTAGGGAAGTTCAGGCAAAAAAAGTGGGCTCCCTCATCCGAGCGAAGCCCTACCAGATACAACTTAAAACTTTCTTTTCCAAAAAGTATAATGACGTAAAAGTATTTAATTTGCAACAGTGTTGCAAATTAAATACTTTGTTTTTCAAGCTTTTGGCTATTTTTTGCATCTGAGCTGCATTTGCAATCTTGTTGCGTTTGATAAAATTCCTTAACTTGCCGCCATTCTATCGAAAATCAAAAATTGACTATGAAGCAACTGTACCAAAGATTGCCATTGATGCTTTTAATGCTTTGCCCGTTTTTCCTACAGGCTCAGCTTAGCTCGATTACCGAAGTTACCCTAACCTTCACTCCAAGTAGTGGTTCTGCCATCACGGCTAAGGCCACCGATGCAGATGGAAATGGCTTGGTAGTGGATGGTCCTATTAACCTTGCTGAAAGTACGGACTATACACTGGATATTGAACTCAGAAATGTTGACCAGAATACAAATATCACGGATGAGGTAACTGCTAATCCAGAGCGATACCAATTTTTCTTCGAAACTCCAGGCGACATCATTTCTGGTGATATCGCCTATGATGATGTAGATGCCAATAGTTTACCCGTAGGTTTGGCATCTAGCTTCACCTCGGAATGCGTGGAAGCAGAAGGTGCTACTGGAAGCTTACGCATCCTGCTTAGTGACTTGATGAGTGATAAAATGGCTAATTCTGCCATTACTGATGGTACAGCTCAGTTTGATGTTACCTGGACGGTCAATGTAGCTGATGCGCCTGATGCACCTCCATGTGAGAACGAAGAAGAGATCATTACTGATGTAGTCTTGACTTGGACACCAGTAGGTGGAGGCGATCCAGTGGTAGCTACTGCTAAAGATCCCGATGGTGAAGGTATTATGGATTTGGCCGTAGAAGGCCCAATCAACCTGCTAGAGAGCACGGAATATACCTTAACGTTAGAACTACGCAACGATATCGAGGGAGAAGACATTACAGCAGAGATCATGGAAGAGGATGATGAGCATATGTTCTTCTTTGCCTTCACCGATGAAGTATTTGCTTCTCCTGCTGGAGATGGAAACGTAGATAATCGCGCGGATCCAGTAAATTACGATGATCAGGATGAAAACGGTTTGCCCGTTGGACTATCGACTAGCTGGACGACGGAGTGTGGTGAAGAAAATGGTACTGGAACTTTCCGTCTGATCTTGAAACACCAGCCCGATATTAAATCAGCCACGTCGACGGTTGATGATGGAGGTACAGATGTAGACCTCACCTTTACGGTAAATGTGGCAGAAGACCCTGATGCTCCTGCATGTGAGAATGAGGAAGAGATCATCACGGATGTGATCTTGACTTGGACCCCCGTAGATGGGGGTGATCCAGTTGTGGCAACGGCTAAAGATCCAGATGGAGAAGGTATCATGGATCTAGAGGTAGAAGGCCCTATCAACCTACTAGAGAGTACGGAATATACCTTGACTCTAGAGTTGCGCAACGAGATTGAAGGAGAAGATATCACTACTGAAATCATGGAAGAGGATGATGAACATATGTTTTTCTTTGGTTTTACAGAAGGTATTTTCAGTAGCCCTGAAGGAGACGGAAATATTGATAATCGTGCTGATGCAGTGAATTACAATGATCAGGATGAGAATGGTTTGCCCGTAGGTCTTTCTACCGGATGGACAACGGCTACTACTATGGCCGGTGGTTCATTCCGGGTAGTTTTGAAGCATCAGCCAGATATCAAGTCTGAGACTTCTACTGCAGATGATGGCGGAACGGATGTGGACTTGACTTTTGTGATCAATACAGATATCACAGACGTGGATGATCCAATAGGGGTTGATGAACAAGCGCTAGTGCTAAGCCCAAACCCAGTGCAGCAGGAACTCAACTGGAAACTGGAAAATGCTAGTTCAAATGATCCTGTGGATATCCTGATTTTCAATACCTCAGGTCAGTTAGTGAAGCGATACCGTTCTCCTGCTCCGACCATTGACGTAAGCAAATTGAATCCAGGCGTTTACATCTTCCAACTACAACAAGAGCAGCAAATCCTTAGCAAGCGATTTGTGAAGACTCAATAAGATTTATAAGGAACTACATCAAGTATTTATAGTATACTCAGCTATCATCCCGGACTTTAGCCATTGGCCGAAGTTCGGGATGTTTTTTTGGCAAAAAATCAGAAAAAGTTAGCCTGGCTACTATTGCTGCTTAGAAGTCTGCTTCACGACTATTGGTACATACCCCACTTCCAATCCATCGGGAGGGGTTACGATTAGATTGTCGTCTATACTGACCAAATCGCCAAAGGTCTGCTTGGGCATATAATCACGATCGATTGGCCATTCAGCGTGAATCTTTTCAATGAGGGATTGCAATGCTGATTTTTTTTCTTCTGTCCAGTTAAACTGACTAAATACCGGTTGATCTATGAATCTGTACCAGCAGTAGGTTACCACAGAACCATCGTTCAAGGTAGTTTCATAAGGTCCGCTGGCGGGTCCTGGTTTTTTCCAACTGCCATCTTCTGTATTGCAACACTGTTGCACTACAGTTTTTTTTCATTAATCCCGCATTCCTGAATGATGGATTAATGAGCTGAGAACCCAAACTATGACTAACTTAGCAGGATGATCCACCCGCTATAGGCCTTCATCGTGATATTGCTTCCAATGTCAAGGGATAGCTCACCTGTAGATGATCAATTTCTAAAGAATGAAAGACGAACTAGGTACTTAGGAATGCTAATCCGGATAAGCCTGACAAACGAAACCATAGAATCCGATGCACGCTAGATATATGCACTATCAGCTTTCTAATCACTCGCTCTGTAGAATTATCCGGGCAGAAGAGGTGGATTTGGTTTGTTATATCGGAAGGAAAGGGCATTACAAAAATTGCATCGTTTTGCTGACGGGTTCAATGATTCATAGATTTCCAATAGAAGAAGCGACGCATCAATCTGTGTTTACAACTGCAGAAGAAAGTCTAGGTATTACTATCGATCTCGCTAAGCTTCAGGCGAATGGGCTCGATTGCGAGATTTTGTATAAAAAGGAAAGGCCTATTAACTTCTGGTTATCCAGACAGCACCTATCCGCTGGCGAGGACATTAGCATTCGCCATGGGATGAAACGAGAACGATTGGACTGGCGCAGATCGTATCAAAAACTAAAGCAGAAAAGGGGTTTCCAGCAGAAGTACAGTGATCGGCAAAGTCCTTTTCTGGTGTTGGAACGGTGTAATATCTTGGGAATTGAATTGGATAGGCTTTCCATCTTTCAGAACAGACAAGCGCCTAACTATCCAATTAATAATTACCGGGCAGAATTGTGGGGCGACGGAACTTCCAAGACTTATTTTGACCTGAAAAAATGGTTGGTAGACCTAGGTGCTCAGCTACTTGAAGCCCACGAACGAGAGACACACTATTTCTGCCAATTTAATTTCCAAGACATTGTCATTAAGTTGGTGTATCCCGCTCGCAGCTTTGAGTGCTACCGCAGCTCTGGAGTTACTTTCACATTGACTAATGAACGTGCTTATCCGGACCTTCTACAATTGAGACCCTTCGAAAAGGATATGCAGGTAGACCAATTCATCGAATTACCAGAAATTAAGCTGCCTCATAGTTACCGACAGCTAGAAATAGTTCGGAACTTGCCTCCAGTAATACTGGATCAATATCGAGATCAGTGTATTTTATGGATCGATCGGAGTAAGCAGTTGATAGGGTTAAGTGATCGGACGTTCGCCAATATCATCCGAGTGGAAAAGATTGAAGGTTTCTTTATACAAAACGTTGCACCAGCTCGCGGTTCGGGCTGGAGTCAGTTTGGAGTTGTCCACAGACAATGTGGAGAGATAAACCTCATTGGTGGTGCCTTCCAACAATTGGATTTTTTACAGTCTTTTATTGAAGAAGAACTTCAGCTCCCTTGCGAAAACCGGAAGGGTTGGCAAGATACCTAGTGCCCTACCCAAGTGCGGAACGCCTAAGGTTTATAGAACTCCTCCCCTACAAAGCATCGGTCTAGCCTTGAAGGGGAGGATAATCGTTTTACATAGTAGTTTTGATGAGACCGAAGACTACTTCGCCTAGGAACTGATTTATTCCCGCCGCAAAGACTCTACCGGATTGATCAAAGCTGCCTTCATACTCTGAAAACTTACTGTGATCAACGTCAGAACTGTAGTGATCAAACAGGCCTTGGCGAACATCCACCAACTCAAGTCGACACTATAGGCAAAATCCTGGAGCCAAGCTCCGGTGAGATAGTGCGCGATCGGGTAGCTGAGCACAAAGCTAATCAGCATGATCACAATGAATTCCTTTGATATTAAGAACAGGATACTGGGAATGGATGCTCCTAGTACTTTCCTCACCCCAATTTCCTTGAATCTCCGGACGGAGGAGTAGGCGGAAAGACCGATCAAACCAAAACAGGCGATGATAATAGAAATAAGTGTAAAGGCTTTGATGATTTTGGAGAATCGTACTTCATTATCATACATCGTCCCCATTTGCTCATCTTGAAAGAAATAGTCAAAATTGCGGTCCGGGAACAGAGTTTTCCAGGTGTCTTCCATCTGCCCTACGGAAGCTTGTAAGCCATCCGTTTTATATTTCACGCCCAAGTAGGGATATTCACGAACCCCATAGGCAATGGCTATCGGTTTGATTTGTTGATGCAAGGACTGTGTATGGAAATCCTTAGCGACCCCCATAATTCGAGCCTCTGTCCCATTGATGGTAATCCGTTTTCCTAAGGCCTCTTCTGGCGTGTCCCAGGCCAAACGACCGATCAGCGTCTCATTCACGACATACCCCCGGACCGTATCTTCTGTAATCGGCGCAATTGCTGCCTTGCCAGCTAGCAATTCAATGTCCATCGCATCCAGAAAATCATTGTCTGCATAGATATATTGGACGTTGAATCGATCTTTGATTTCTGAATCCTGGGAAGTCAAGCCAGTAGAACCGTGCCCGGCTGACATCGGGATATGAGAGCTTAAGGTCGTAGACTCAACAAAGGAGAGCTGTTCAAATTTTTGTTTTAGGGCCAAGCGCTTTTCTACCGGAATATTCCCTAATACTTTTACGACCATCAGCGATTCCTTCTCAAAACCTAAATCTTTGCTTTGGAAATAGTCCAACTGGGAGCCGATCACGATTGCTGCAATGATTAGTACCTGTGAAATGACCAATTGAAAGGCAATGAGTCCCCTGCGCAGGCTTATACCCTTGGAGGGATTGCTGGTTAATTTGCCACGGATGACTTGTAAAGGTTGAAACCTCGAAAAGAGCATGGCTGGGTACAATCCCATACTCAAACAGATAAAGACTAATAGGCCAAAAATAAATAACAATAAGGTGGGACTATAGACAAAATCGTTGCCGATATTCAGGTTGGTTAGTTCACTAAAATAGGGAAAACTGTATTGAGCGAGTAACAAGCCTAAACCCAGCGCGAGTATAGCCAGTAAGAAGGATTCACTCATGAATTGGCCAAGAATATGTTGTTTCGATCCGCCCAGGATCTTCCTCATGCCGATTTCAAGGGAACGCTTCACCCCTTTTGCGGTAGCTAGATTTACGAAATTGATACAGGCAATTACGATAATCAGTAGGCCAATAAAACCTAGGGTCCAGAGATAGCTCTTGTTGGTGGTATAGGTGTCGGAGCTAAAGCGTTCATCTAGATGTATCTCTGCTAAGGGCTGAAGATCCATAGAAACGAAGTCTTCTCCCCATACCGCTTCCATATACTTCTTGTTGAAGGCATCCAAGGCAGGGCGCAACTGGCCAATGTCAACAGCTTCCGGTATTTGCACAAAGGTGTTGGTGATCGAGACATTACCAAAGTGGTCGCTGGCAAAGCTCTCATAGGTCAACCTAGACACCAACTGCTCAAAGGGAAAGCTAGTATTGGCTGGTGGATCCTTCATCACCCCAGCTACTTCTATTTTGGTTTCATTGCTTAAGGTTATGATCTTGCCAATGGCCCCCTGGGAACTGCCAAAGATTTTCTCGGCCAGACTTTGAGTAAGCACCGTGGTATTGATTTTGGCTAATATCTCATTGGGATTTCCTATGATCCATTGTTTCGGATCATTGTAGTAATCGAAGGCCTGAATGAAGTTGTCGTCGGCATAGAGGATATCGGAAGTATACAGTTCTTCCTCCACCGAAATAGGATGATTATAATTTGTACTGATAGCAAATACGCGATCAAAAGCCGTAAAGTCCGTTTTCAAGGCTTCCGCCATGGGGTTGGGCGTTTGCCCGACGTACATCGTGAACGTTGGGTAGTAATAGTTGTTGGTGACTCGGTAGAGCTCCTGGTTGTTCTCATGAAAGGAATCGAAGCTCGTCTCATACTTGATGGTCAAAAAGATGATAATACAACATACCACGCCTAGCATTAAGCCGGTGATGTTGAGTAAGTTGCCGCCAATATCCTTGGATAGATGGCGGAGTGAGATTTTAAAGTGGTTGGATAACATATCGAGGTGATTGATTCTAGCAGATTTTCTTTTTTTCCAAGCAAAGGGCCTACAGACATCCAGGACGTCTAGATAGTAATGGAGATCAGCCTTTCTTTTTCCCAGCTCTTCTAGACGCCAGTAATACAACTCATGCAGATCTCCCTGCAAAGACTCTACGACTTCACGGGCACAAAACCATTCTAGGAAACGATCTGCCAGACGGGGTGGAGATGATAAATGGCTATTCATTGAATCCTAGATTTAGTCCTTTGATTTCTTTGGATAGATCCATGCGTAAGCGGTGTGCCTCTTCTAAGGTCTTGATGGCAAAAGAGGTTAGGGAGTAGTATTTCTTCCTGCGTCCCCCCCTTTCAGCTGTGGCTCCTCCTTCCCAGGATTTTAGCAAACCTTTATCCTCGAGGCGGTATAAAGCGGAATGCAGCGCACCAATGCTGGGTTTTTTGCCCCCCTTTTCGGTCAGCAAAGTCTTAATGGCTACACCATAGGCCTCCTCCCCTAGCGCACCTACAGCCAGTAAAACTAATTCTTCGAAAGCACCTAATTTGATCATATTAATTTCCTATTTGCAGATCAAATATAGGACGTATGTTTCCTATTTGCAAATAAAATGGCAAAAATTTGTTTCCTATTTGCAGATCAAATCTTGGAAGAGCACCTAAGGTTGTTATAGCGGTTCCTCGGTAGATTCGGGCTACTTGCGATTTTTCTTAGCTCTTCTCCGAACTTAATTGGATAGTGAAATTTTATTAGAACTGATAACTAAGTGATAACACCAAATTCCTACCCAAATCATCAGCAAAGTAGCGAAGTCGATCCGTATAATTACGATAGGAAGTGTTGAATATATTTCTCACCTGTAACCTCCAGCCCAATTGTTTCCAATGGGATTCCCAACTTGCATTAGCTAGTAAATAGCCGGGAGGAGGAGCCAGTATGTCGAAATCCTCTGCATTATCGACAAATAAGTCCACATCGGTTTGATAGGCATTGAGAAAGTCTTCTATACTGAGGATTCGCGGGTGCTGGAACTGCTCAAAGGTATAATTGAGCTGCAAGGTAAAACGAGTATCTTTGACGCCCTTCCACTCAGGGGTGTAACTTAGATCATAACTTAGATTGGCGGGAGGTTGTCCCACGAAGAAATCATCAGGGTTGAGCTGTTTACTCCAAAGGTAACTTCCCTTGATATCTGAGGTGAAAATTGGGGAATGAGCAATACGGCTACTGATATCTACTCCCCAGAAAAGCGCGTCCGTCTGATCATAAAGGTAGTAAACATAGAATCCTCTAGCCGTCCGGGTTAGCCCTCCCGGCTTGCTAAATATGAAATTCTCTATATAATTCACATATGCGGTTGCTTCTAATTGGAATCCTTTGCGATTGACCTCGAAAGTATTGATCCATTTGTACCCTACCTCAGAGGGAACCGGCCTATCTTCCTCTGTCTGAATCCCACCGCTTGTACTAACCACATCAAAGCGATCATCAATGGTGTATCGCCACAATCCGTATTCTATAAAGAAGGAATGCTGGCCGAAGCGATATAATTCAGCTACATTAGGTGGGCGCCAGGCAGTGCCGAAGTTGGTTCGAAAGGAAGTTTCTTTGTTCAACTGCCGCTTATAGCCAATACTGGTAGTGAAATTCTGGTATTGGATCGTATTACGGTAGATGGTATTGTTAGGTTCCCGTCCGGTGATGTCTGCCTTCATATCATCATAACGGAGCCCAAATTCATAAGTATTTGCCCCTTGCTCTAAAGACTCAATCAAGAAGACACCGTATCGTTCACTATCGAAGTTTGGGATGAAGGGAACAGTATTGGTTCCCGGCAAATTGTCATTGGCTTGTTCCTGCCATTGAAAGCCCAAACGACCATTGAAAGGGCCAATTGAGGGATGGATCCAATTGGCATCTAAGCTATGGGTAACCAATTCTAAGTTGATATTTGGCGCATCTCCTCTCCGAACCCCGAATTCTTTACGGCGATTGATTTGATAGCCATATTGGACGTCAAACGACTGATTATTACCGGTGTATTTGGCTTTGGCCTTTACCAAATCATGCGCAATCTCCTGTCGAGGCTGATCAATATCATAAGTAAAAGGGGTGGTATAAAAGGGCGTATCAGAGGTGATGGCTCTTGACAAGTCATCTAAATTACCGAAGGTAGATCCTTGTAAGATCCCCAAATTCTGATCGAAGTGGCTGTAATAGCCTTCAATATCTAATTCTGGCAAAGGGTGCAACCTAAAACCCCCATAGTAACTTTGTTCTTCCTTCCCCGTATTGGAGAGCAAGTAGTTAGGGGCCCGAAGGTCTCCTTGTTTTACATAAGATCCTCCACCCAGCAGACTTAACCATTTAAAACCCTTGCGTAGTTCTGCACTGGCTTCGCCGGATTGGCCGTTAGATTTTCCAGTCAGACCAATATTTCCCTGTAAGGGGGTATTGAGTTCCAGGTGACTAGGGGTGGTAAGGATTACGCCTCCTAAAGCATCAGGCCCAAATCGAACGGTAGCTGCCCCTTTGATCACTTCAATTTTATCAACTGCCGCTGGATCCAGCTCAGGCGCATGGTCAATACCCCAGTTTTGGAATTCGTGTCGCAGACCATTATTGATCACCAAAATCCGGTTGCTATGTAAACCATGAATGATCGGTTTTGACACATTTTGCCCCGTATTGATGGTATTTACACCCGCAATCTGACTAACCGCCTCTCCGAAACTTTCGGTTTTTACCGCTTCCAGCTCCTGACCACTCAGTGTGGTCGTGGTGGTGGTTTGCAAACTGCTACCATTGCGTTCCGCTTCTACGACTACACTTTCCAAGAGGGTTTCTTTAGGAACCAAAAGTATTTCCAGAAAAGGATGGTGAAAATCATGATGATGGACGACAGTCTTGTAGCCAATGTAAGAGACCTGTAGGTCATATTCCTTTTTGCATAGGCCCGTAATACTGAAGGAACCATCCTCTGCGGTATAAGCCCCATCCGTCAGGCCTTCCAGCTTGATCGTAGCAAAAGCCAAAGGCGTTTTAGTCGTTTGATCATAGACCGCCCCTTGAATAACAAACTGGCAGCTATCTGCCATTTGGGCTTGAATAGGTAGGGCCAGACTCCAAATCAATAAACTGAGGTATAGATAACGAAAGTCTCTCATGATGTTGCTCTGAATCTTTCAGGTTGGGGTCGTAGGCGTAGATAAACAGGGCTTTTAAGGATATGCAACTGTATTGCGTTTGTAAAGGTAAACTTATTTTTGAAACATTATTTCAAATGAATTGGTTTATTGGACTTAGCCTTGTCTACTTGGGAAGAGATGGTGGCATAGAGAAATTAATTGACACTTATTTCCAGCGAATCCAGGTCGCATGACCATCAGTTTGCCCGAAATGTCTTACCGTTTTGATGCCTCCATGATACTGACTTGCAACGATTTGGACTCCTTTGGGTAGCGGAAGAATCTCATCAAATATCGAAAAGCCTTCAACAGCTAGGTACAATAAATCACGCTTGACTCCGATCTCATCTATCAATGCCCTGAAAGCTAAGCGTTCGGTTTTGCTAAACTGATACAAGACGTGTGTATGATACACGAGGAGGGGTTCGGCCTGCGGGATGCTATCGATGACCTCCCTAAAGTCACTGATTTGAGAAGCCTTTAAGAGGGAAAGGCTAGATGTTTTGGCTAGTCGAATCGCGGCCTCCATACGTTCGAATCTTTCTAGTAGATCGGGCCAAATAAGGGCCTTTAACCAATTGGCGTTTTCTGCTATCTCTAAATCCAGTGGGTTTTGGTCAATACCGATCTTCTGGTTTACATTGACAATTGCTGAAAAGGGAGGGAGAGTGCCTTCCAATATATCAGTACTGATTCTAACATTCCCCTCTCCTATTATACCATGTCCTTTGTAATGGTACTGATATTGATCAAAATTCAAGTTGAGTCCAGAACTGCAGCCGATATCTATCAGGTTTAAGTCAGAAGAATCTTCAAATATAGAAGAGGCAATGGGCATTAGATAGGCAGTTCGGTTAATGGCATTGGTTTGCACGATCCGATCACGCAATAAGTGGATGATTTCAGCTTCTTTCTTCTTACAGAAATCGAGAAAAAGCGCTAATGGAATTTCCTTGCTTACTTCTTTGCAGATGGATGGATAGTGTTGAGCTAGTCTTTGACTCGAATCTAGTAGGAGTAAATAGTGAACCGCCCCAAAGAATAAATTAGGTGCCGGCTGACGGGCACGAGCATGCTTGGCCAGTTCCAGCAGATATGGTTCTTGGGCTACCGCTTGTGCCAATTGGTAGTATAGAGGAGATTTTCCCCTGCATTCACGTTCAGCAAAGTTTTGGAAAATGACTTGTAGTTGTTGCTTTGTTCTTTTCATGATCCGAAGCATGGGTCTATAAAATCAACTCTGATTATGATAAAATCATTCCTTAAGAAAAAATATTCCTCCCTTAAGGAGGGCTTTAAGGCTCAGTTTAGTACAAATGTTGGAATTTGATTAAAGGGCTTATCATAATTTTCCTATTTTAATTTGAAATACTAAAATCTAAACGCCTTGCAAGCCCGGTTAAACTCTACAGTCGTACTAGCAATCCTATTGCTCAACACTTTCTATATTACTGCTCAACAACCCCTTACCTTCCGAAAGTATCAGGAGGAAGATGGTCTTTCCAATGGTTTTGTTACTTCCATGTTTCAAGATAGTCCTGGGTTCCTTTGGCTAGGAACAGCCAATGGAGTGAATTGGAAATTGGACTTTGCAAGACCCAATTACTTTAGTACGGTATTTTCTGATTTTTATGGCGTTTCTCCTACGGAGATGCGAGAGCAGATTTCTCAAAACAGCAAATTTAAAAGACGCTCACCCCATGTTTGACTACCCCACCAAAATCCTATTTGTATTCTTTTTTCTCCTACTCAAAGCATGTATTGTATACACGCAACCCTTACAGTTTACCAAATTCCACCAAGAGCATTTTGTGACTACCATTTTTGAAGACCACCTAGGCTTTCTTTGGTTAGGTACGCCCGCAGGGGTATTTCGTTACGATGGGTATCATTTTGAAGCATTTACCTATGTGGAAGGAGATTCCCTCAGCTTGAGTAACCGTGTTGTTTGGAACATTGTGGAGGATCGAGAAGGCATGATATGGGTTGGCACCAATAATGGACTAAACCGCTTGGATCCTAAACGAGAAGTCTTCACTCGGTATATGGCCGACTTAGAACGACCTGGTGGCCTCACCAACAATGATATTATAGACCTCTTAGCAGATACTTCTGGGACCATTTGGGTAGCTACAGGAAATGGACTAAATCGCTATTTACCAAAAGCAGATAGCTTCAAGCACTACCTATTTACGGCTGATACAGTTCGGCCCAGTCGAACGCCAATTCAAAGTCGGTACGGAACAATCTGGTTGGGCGTTCGCGATACGCTCTACAAGTACAATCACAACTTAGATGATTTTACAGGTATTCGCCTACCAGGCAATAATACAGCGGCAAATGCTATTCGTTTGATCTACGAAGATCCTCAAGGATTTCTTTGGATAGGTACTCAGATGAATGGTGCTTTCCGATTTGATCCTTTTTCCTCGAGTTTTCTGGAGCATATCAAGCAAGAGGAAAATGAGCCGCAAAGTCTTAGCAATAATACCGTGTCTGCCCTGATCCAGGATGGAAATGAACTCTGGATTGGCACGAATGGGGGAGGCTTGAATGTCCTTAATCTTGAAACCAAAGGAATTATAAGTTATACGGGGACTCCACCTGATCCATTTGGTATAAATTCTGAGACCATCCGAGATGCCTGGGAGGATCGTAAGGGAAACATTTGGTTGGGTAGTTACTATGATGGTTTATATCAGTACAAAAGAAGGCAACGGACTTTTAGTAATTTCAATCAAAATACGGGCTTACCTTCTAAAAAGGTCATGGATATAGAGGAAACCGAGGACGGAAAGATATGGATCGCTATGGGTACAGGTGGACTAGGGGTTTTTGATCAATCTCAACACGACTTTAAAAAGTTCTATGAAGCCAGTACAGAAGGACTTCCTGGAAAGGATCTGAATCGAATGTTCACTGATCAAAAGGGGCAATTATGGGTGGCTTCTGTCTCAGACGGCATTAGTCGTTTTGATATAAAGTCGCAACGATTTATCCAGCATCTACCAAAATCAGAAACAGACAGAGTTTACTTTGACCAGCTAAATGATTTCATCGTAGAAAATAACGGAGATATTTGGATTGCCCTACAATCGGGATTGGTAAAGTACGAAGAAGCTACAGCTTCTTATCGTTCGTATGTCTTACCTGAAAAGAAGGACTCAAAGGTAGCACATGGGCAAACTAATTTTGTGACTCAGCTGCATAGAGACCGAAACCAGCAACTCTGGATCGTCACCTATGGTGGGATTTATCGGTACCAGAGCGAAAGGGATAGTTTTGAATTTTTCCCTCTTCAACATCAATTATCCAAGATATTGAAGGATAGCCAGGGTACATTTTGGGTAGGGACCCAGGCAGGCATTTTTACCTTCGATCAAAAGTCGGGGACCTATGAAGAGTTTTTGG
>JAHQWA010000283.1 GCA_019634045.1 Saprospiraceae bacterium | reverse complement strand
TTGCCGCATCGATCGTGATATCATCATCGCCTGAAATCGAATCAATCGTCACCGTCACATTTTCGATGTCTTCCAAGACACCATCATCAACCGCCGTCACATCGATGATCGCGGAAGTCTGACCAGCAGGAATCGTCACCACTCCGCTAGGCAAAAGATAATCATCAGCCTTGAGGACTTACAATACTCCTTCTCTTTGGCAAAAAGACAAAGATCATTTCTTCCACCCTTACACCAACTTCCAAAAATTCGCTAAGGAAGGTTCCGTCATATTTACGGAAGGGGATCGACATTTTATCAAAGATAGTGATGGACGCAGCTATTTGGACGGGATTGCAGGACTATGGTGTGTAAATATAGGGCACGGACAAAAGGCCATTGCTGATTGCATGGCGGAACATGCCCTGAAACTAGCCTACTACAACACCTTTGAAGATGCCAGCTCCGCCCCCGCCGCGGAACTTTCGGCTAAGCTCGCCGAGATAGCTCCTGGATCGTTAAACCATGTTTTTTTTGGTACGGGAGGTTCAATAGCTAACGACACAGCGATTAAAATTGTCCATTACTATTTCAATCAGTTGGGCAGGCCGAATAAAAAGAAAGTGCTCTCCCGGGAATTGGCCTATCATGGAAGTACCTACCTGGCACACGCCTTAACCGGAATTAGCTCTACGCATATGAGCTTTGATCTTCCGTTGGATATGGTTCATTACCTTTCAGCTCCTTACCCTTATCGTCGCCCAGAAGGCATGTCGGAAGAAGCTTTCTGTGATTTTTTAATCCAGGAGTTGGAGGACACGATCCTACAACTTGGGCCAGAAAATGTGGCCTGCTTTATTGCCGAGCCGATCCTTGGGGCGGGAGGCGTAATTGTACCCCCAGCGGGATACCATAAGCGAAGTTGGGAGGTTTGCCGCAAATATGAGGTACTCTACATATCTGATGAGGTGGTGACGGCTTTCGGGCGTATCGGGCATATGATCAGTTCCGAATCGGTTTTTGAGATACAGCCAGATATTTTAGTGTTGGCCAAGGGACTTTCATCCGGTTATGTTCCCCTGGGAGCCACGGTGATCTCTGATCAAATCTATGAAGTCGTTAGCCAACCGAAACCCGACAACCCCTATTTTACTCATGGCTTTACCTACTCTGGACACGCCTTGTCTTGTGCCGTAGGATTAAAGAATATAGAGATCTTAGAGCAGGACCGTTTTTGTGAACATGTGCAAGAATGGGGGCCGTACTTTGAGCAATCCTTACAAAAACTGGAGCACTTGCCGATAGTTGGTGAGGTGCGGGGTTCTCATTATATGTTGAGTATTGAGATGGTTAGTGATCGGGCTACCAAACTGGCCTTTCCAGATGAGGTAGCCATTGCCAAGCGGGTCTATTACCATTGCAAAGACCGAGGTTTGATCATTCGACCAATCGGTTCACTAAACGTGCTTTCCCCTCCCCTTACTTATGATAAAGCAGCCATTGATGAAACGGTTCAGGTTCTGGAGCAAAGTATTCGGGCTACCATGGATGATCTGCTTCGAGAAGGGCTTTGGAAAGCCTAAATAAATACCCAATATGAATCGGCCCTATAATTTAGGATACCTTCTACTCCGTAAGATCGGAGCCATAGCCTTGCTTTTTCAATCTATATCTGGGTGTCAATCAGCAGCAGCAGATACAAGCGAAGAGCCACTTCGTGTAGTCAGGCAAGCAGCAGAGTATGACCCTCAAGCCGCCGTTTGGTTGATTTGGCCGCCTGTTGACCATTTGGAAGATTACTCCAATGAACAAGTGACTTTGGAAATTATTGAAGCCCTCCTCCCTCATACCCCGATCAAGGTGACTGCTGCTGACTCGAGCTTGTTGTTGAAAGCCAAGGCTATGATTCCTGCCAGTGCCCAGGAGAGTGGACAAGTTCAAGTGATTGAGGTTCCCTCAGAGGAATTTTGGGTGCGTGACATGGGGCCTGTTTTTGTTGAAAACAATAGGGGGGAACAGATGATCGCCGATTTCAATTTTGATTCCTGGGGATATGGAGATACCACGGATGCTTACTCCAAGACCGAAGAGTTATATGATGAAAGAGTGGCTAAATTGAACGGCCTACCGGTGATCTCTACGAGCATGATTAGTGAAGGAGGTGATCGAGAAGTGAATGGAGAAGGCGTATTGATGGTGGTAGAGGCTGTTGAACAGGGCCGGAACCCAGGTATGACTAAAACCGAAATGGAAGCGGAATTTCAACGATTGTTAGGGGTGAAGGAGGTGATCTGGTTGAAACAGGGGGTATATGAAGATGATCATACTTTTTTAGGGCCTAAGGAACTGGACAATGGGGAAAAGGCCTATACGGTAGTCACAACCAATGGTCATATCGATGAGTTTGCTCGCTTTGTTAATGACAGCACCATTCTTTTGGCCAAAGTAGATAGTGCTGATTTGGATGATCCGATCGCACAGGAGAACCATCGGCGCATGGAGGAAAATCTTGGCATCCTCCAACAGGCTAAAGACCAGAATGGGAAGCCCTTTAGGATTGTGCGTATGCCTTTGCCCCAAACGATTGTAGGGACGATGAAGCCGGGAGATTCGGTGTACGACTATATCAGTACGCTGGAGTATAAAGATGGCTCTACTTTCCCCGTCGGAGAGCCTGTGAAGGTATTGGCAGCGGCGAGTTATTTGAACTTTCTGATTACCAATGGCGCCATTCTGGCGCAAAAGTATTGGCGCCCGGGTTGGGATGAGGCCATCAAAGCTAGAGATGAAGAGGCCGAGGCAATTCTGGCCAAGCTTTTCCCCAATCGCAAGATTATCATGATCGATGCTTTGGCGGTCAATTATGGTGGTGGCGGGATTCATTGTATTTCAATGCAAGAACCGGAGATGGGGAATGAATAATGCAGAAGTGAGAATGAGCAATGTTTAATGGAGAATATAGCGTTGAAAATGAATAAGGACGCTCTGTAATTTGTAAGAAATGGAACATCAGGGGTTTCTAAGTCTGGTACCTACTTTAGCCGTCTTGCTACTGGCTTTGGTAACTCGTAAGACCTTCGAGGCTTTGCTGGGGGGAGCATTGGTAGGTTTCGTGATTTTGCAGCAGGGGCAGTTTTTCGGAGGGTTTACGGAGGCCTTGCTGGGGGTGATGGCAGATGGGACCATTGGCTGGATTGTCTTGGTGTGTTTACTCTTTGGTTCCTTGATCCATTTGCTGGTACGTTCCGGCGGAGCGACGGCTTTTGCCGATTTTTTGTTGCGTTATGTGAAAAATCGGCGCTCGGCATTGCTAGTAACTTGGCTAATGGGGATTGCCATTTTTATTGATGATTATTTGAATGCTTTAACGATTGGCACTTCTATGAAGAAGGTGACCGATCGCTTTCAGATTTCGAGGGAGATGTTGGCCTACGTGGTGGATTCTACGGCGGCCCCTATTTGTGTGTTAATCCCCTTATCGACTTGGGCCATTTTTGTGGGAGGGCTTTTGGAGGAGACGAATGTAGTGGAGCAAGGAGAAGGCTTGAGCGGGTATTTGAAAGTGATTCCTTACATCATATATGGTTGGGTGGCAGCTTTGGTGGTACCCTTAGTGGCAACCGGAATTATTCCCCCTCTCGGCGCCATGAAAAAGGCGGAGCAAAGAGCGGCGAAAGGGCAATTGATTCCTCCCAATTCTGATACCATTGCCTTAGAGGTGGATATCGAAACAGGTTCAGCTGTTTCGCCAAAAATCATCCACTTTGCTTTTCCTATTCTCTTGCTGATTGGAGCTACGATTTGGTTTGAAATTGATGCCTTGAAAGGGGTGATGACGGCTGTTGCAGGTACCATAGTCCTATTCTTGATGGATAAGGTCATGTCATTTGAGGAAGCTATGAAAAGTGTATTTGATGGCATGAAGTTGATGTTGTACGCCCTGGCCATCGTGGTGATGTCTTTTGTCCTAAAGAATGTCAATGACCAGTTGGGCTTGACCAATTATATAATTGAACAAGTTTCCCCTTGGATGAATAAAAGTCTACTACCAGCCATCGCTTTTCTCTCCCTCTCCTTGGTCACCTTCGCTACGGGATCCTTTTGGGGCGTGTATGCCATTTCTTTGCCCATTATCGTACCATTAGCTCAGTCCTTAGACGTCAATATTTGGCTAGCCATCGGATCAGTGGTGAGTGCGGGAGCCTTTGGTTCACATGCCTGTTTTTATGGAGATGCCACAATACTATCTGCGTCAGCGACGGGCTGTAATAATATGGCACATGTATTAACTCAGTTGCCATATGCTTTGATCTCCGGGATCATTTCGACAATCCTCTTTTTGCTATTGGGGACGTTTATTGCCTAAAAGTATCGAGAGTTATACTTATGAAAATTTCTACTAAGAATGCCCAACATTACAAGTGGGGAAGTGATTGTGAGGGTTGGCACCTATTGAATAGCCCACAGCTGAGTGTTATCCAGGAGAAGATGCCGCCGGGAACGAAGGAAGTCAAGCATTATCATGAGCAGAGTGAACAAGTATTCTTCATTCTTGCAGGCCGAGCGACTTTTACCCTGGATCAGGAAACATTTATCCTAGAGCCTCAAGAAAGTCTTCATATTCCTATCCGAACACCGCACCAGATACAGAATAATAGTAAGCAGGATTTACATTTTTTGGTGATATCTCACCCCAAAGCACACGGAGATCGCATCTTATTAGAATAGAGTCTAGGCAGTTTTATATTGGATTTAAAGACTTTGATCTTTTTGATGCCTTGGTCTATCATCCCCGAACGACCGATACGCGCAATCGGCCACAATGGCTAGTCGAATATGGAGCTAACGAATTATATAATGTACCTAAGGAGTTCATAACGGTTGGTGACCCGTGTTTGATTAAAGTCTTCAGCGCGGAGGAGCCCAATAGTGCCGTTCCAGTTGACATTATACCGCGAGCATATGCGACCGATCCCACGGTTTTAGTTTTATCACCTGCTAAATACCGCTTGGTCATTAGTGATAGTTTTGGGGAGTAGTAGTAATTAGCAGAAACCATGGTAAGTGATGATAAATGAACGCTTAGAACAAGTCCGTCATTTCCTGTTAGGAACGGCCATCGGAGATGCCTTCGGTGCCGGGGTGGAATTTCAGGACCGTAATTGGATTCGAGAGCACGTAGATTTTACCGCCTTGGTCCATGTCAGAGATCGGATTCAGGTACCAGCAGATCAGCTGAAGCTATTCACCGAGAACTATACGCCTTGGGACTATACCGACGATACGGAAATGACCATTGGTTTAATGAAGGCCCTTTCGGATTCCGTACCCTTTTCGGAGGATTTACTGGTCCATCACTGGAAAACGGAGTATGAGCAAGGAATCAGACAGAAAGGATATGGACGTAATGGACATGGTTCAATGGGCTGGTACTTTCGAGGAGAGCAGGATTTAGAAACCATTCGTAATTTTCAACGGGACCGAGCCAATCCAGGAAATGCCCCGGTGATGCGGGCAGCCCCGTTGGCTTGGGTCAAGGAAACAGAGATCAATACTTACGCCGCGATAAACGCTACAGCAACACATCCCAATGCAGTAGCCATTCAAGCCAGTCAGTGCATCGCCCGAGCCGCTCATTATATGATGGTGCTAAAAGGGGAAGCGAAAGAAGTGCTAGCTTATTGTCGACAAACTGTTCAACTGGATGAAGCTTTTGTCCACTATTTTGAAGCAGTAGATAAACTGCCCGCTTATGATGACCTAGCAGAAAGTGATTTTGCGGTACTATGCGGTCCGCAGCCGATCGAAGAGCCATATTTTCTTCCAGGAATCTTTGGGGTTCCTTCAGATGCCTTTTACACCACAGGTTGTGTGCTATATCTATTGAAGCACAGTGTCGATGCGCTAGATGCGCTTCGTAAATCTGTGCTGTTGGGGGGAGATGTAGACTCCGTCGCTTCCTTGACCACCGGTATCCTGGCTGCCAGGACTGGAATCGGGAGCTTGCCTACTTATATGCTAGAGCAAGTAGAAGGGGGGGAATACCTTTCGATAGTGGCCTCAAATTTTGCTCAATGGTTGAGCCGTTAAGTCAGCTATTGGATGATCAAAATTCAAACTTGCTAAGTTCCACCTAAAACCCGTAAATTGTTAAATTCAAACAGCTTCATAGGATTGCAAACGGTAAATCACATGCGAATTTCAACCCGACTAGTTACAAACATTATAGTGCTCTTTGGCACATCTTTTCACCTTTTTGCCCAAACCTCAGGTGAGGCATTCACCATTGGAGAGACCCTTTCTATTCATTCCGACATACTGGATGAAGATCGCCCGTTTCACGTATATCTACCGGAAAAATACAAAGCTGATGGCCAACCAGTAACGGTTATGTATTTACTGGATGGAGGTTCGCATTTTCACCATACTAGTGGTATTGTCTCCTTTATGAATAAGCAAGGGTTGATTCCGGATATGATGATCGTTGCGCTGCCCAATACGGGAGGAAGAACTCGTGATTTAACGCCGGCAGGCGTTAAAGACGAGCGAACGAAGCAAAGTTTTCCAACGGGTGGGAAAGCGGACAGCCTATTGGCTTTTTTTGAACGAGAGTTGATTCCGCATATAGATAAGACCTACAATACGAGTTCCTTTCGCTTATTGGTAGGTCATTCCTTTGGCGGCTTGTTTGCCGTTCATGCCTTGGTTAACCAACCCGCACTATTCAATGCTTACATTGCTATCAGCCCTAGTTTGTGGTGGGATGATCAGTACCTAGTCGATCAAGCTGAAGAGCGCTTTGAAACCGATCAATATTTTGAAGGATTCTTCTACATGACCATGGGGAATGAAGGCGGAAGCATGCTGGGAGGAGCGATGAAATTGGCTGCCTTGCTGGAAGAGCATCCCGCTCCTAATTTCAAATGGGATTTCCAATTGATGGAGGACGAGAATCATGGCACCGTTCCCCATCGGAGTACCTATGATGGCCTGGAGTTCATATTTAAAGAGTGGTTTAAAACAGATTTGAGTGCCCTCTATACGATGTCAAATGTGAAGGAAATCAAGGCTCATTTCGCACAGATGTCACAGCGGCTCGGGTATCAACTTAGCCCTGGTGAAAAGGGCTGGAATACTATCGGTCAGCGATTTATGCAGCGAGGAAGTGTGCAACAAGCAAAAGAAATTTTTGAGCAAAATGCCAAAGAACATCCCGAATCTTGGAATGTCTATTATAGTCTGGGCAGCTACTATCAGGGACAGGGCGAGAATAAGCTAGCCCTCAAACAATATCAAAAGGTACTATCGTTGCACCCCGGCCATACCTATGCCATACAAGCTATGGGTGAATTAGGAAAAAACTACAATAAGGAAAAACTGATTGTTACCCTGACGGAAGAGCAACTAGAGGCAGTAAAGGGTAAATATGAACTTTCGATTGGTGGACAAATGGTCATCGAACTGAATGAAGGTAAATTGATGGCCTTTGTACGAGGGGGAGTACCCAAACAACAATTGATTCCTTTCTCCGACAATCGATTCCTGCTAGAAGATAGCAATATACCATTGACCTTCGATATTGTAGGGAAGACCGTTAAAGGGGTATCCGCACAACCAGAAATCGGCTTCTTTATTACCGGTAAAAAGATAGAGTAAAGAAGTTTTTAATCCGAAAATACGACCAACAACAAATTCATGAAGAAATTCCTTAAAACCCTCTTAGGCAAAAAAGACAAACCCACTGCGCCACCCTCGGGGGATGCGGGTATTCCTCCTCATCTGATCCAGGAGCTAGTTGATAAAGTTGAAGCACTACTCCCTTTAGTAGAACCAAGTACTCAGACCAAATTGCAAAGCTTGGCTGTAGGGGTGCAGAATGATAAACTAGAGGTTGCTGTTCGTTCCCTCATCGAGTTTGCAAATGACGTTCCTGCTGTGTCAATGCTCGAACAACAAGCCATCATGGTTTCTGCTCAATTCCATAACATCAAGGAACAGGAAAAAGGTGGTTTTTTGGATAAACAGATGGTACGGCAACGGAAAAGTGCTACAGTAAAGCAACTCACGGGCATGCTTGATCAGGTGAAGCCATACCTGAAACCAAAGTAGGCCCGGAGTTTTCTCGCAAAGATTACAACCATTTCAATAGGCTTTCATCTTTAAGAGCAGAATAAGGATTTTCTATTTAATCTGCTCTTATGGATTCGAAGCTGTTGTTGTCTTTTAGCTTTTGCTGTGCGGCCTATATAATGTATGCGCAATCCCCAGCCCTACGTATTGGTGAGCAATTTTCCCTTGAATCCAAATTGTTGGGAGAGAAGAGATCCGTTTGGGTCTTCGAACCGGAGGAAGCTAAGCAACAGCCCTGCCCTGTCCTATACCTATTGGACGGAGAATGGAACTTTCATTACACTACCGGTATTGTGCGGCAGATGATCAGCAGCGGGGATATTCCACCAATCCTTGTAGTGGGCGTAGTCAATGCCAATAGAAACCGCGATCTGACTCCCGCAGGCCCGGATGGTATCGCCAATGCCAGGTTTGGAGGAGCGGAAACCTTTTTGCGTTTTTTGACAGAAGAAGTGCATCCTTTCATAGCGTCAAGATACCGTTTACATCCTTTCAAGCTTATAGCGGGGCATTCCTTCGGCGGATTATTTACCATCTATAGCATGATGAAGAATCCGGCGTTTTTTCAGGGATTTATAGCCCTCAGTCCAAGCTTAGGGCGTAATAATGAGCAACAGGTCCAAGTGGCTCAGGTACATTTTAGAGAAAGCGAACTGCCGAAACAGCGCCTATTCCTGGCGGTGGGGAATGAAGGAGGTTATACTCAGTTGAGTTCCGAAAAATTTAAAGCTACACTAGAGCAGCTTAAAGCCAATAATCTCAGCTGGCGCTATCAACATTGGCCAAAAGAGAATCATGTCTCGATCACCATTCCTGGTTTGCGCGCGGGCTTGCAATATCTCTTTGAGGGCTACAATCTAGATCATTTTCCAGCATTGGATGACTTCTTCCTGGTGGAGAAGCATATGCAGCATCTAGCCGAGCGACTAGGCTATCCCATCCCGGTTCCTGAAGAGCAGTTCCAGCAATTCGTGAGCCAATTAATAGCGGAGCGAGACCTCGACTATGCCTTCTATCTATTGGATAAGTATAAAGAAGCATTCCCTAATTCTACTGCTTTGCTGAGATACTATGGAGATGCCTATCTATTGAAAGGGAAGGTAAAGGAAGCTAAGGGCTATTACGAGAAGCTCTTAGAAGCGGAACCTGACCAAAGTGATATCCAGCAGCTATTGAATTCATTAAAGTAAGCGCCTGTCATTGGTTGGCCTAAATAGTAATACCATGCTAAAACATCTACTGTTACTCATCTATCGAGGATTTCGCCGCGATAAAACGACTTTTGCGATCAACCTACTGGGTCTTTCTACCGCCCTGGCTGCCACCTTTCTGATTTATATGTGGGTCCAGGATGAGAGACGGATCGATCAATTTCATGAACACAAGGGACGCCTTTATCAAGTGATGAGAAATACGATGTCTCGCCCTGGAGAGGTGACGACCCATGCCACCAATTCTGATCTTTTGGCGCCGGCTTTGAAATCCGAAATGCCAGAAGTGGAACACATTGTTCCCGTAGCGTATCCAGATACAAAGGGTATTTTGAAAGCCAATAACAAGCAAATTAGAGCAC
>JAHQWA010000282.1 GCA_019634045.1 Saprospiraceae bacterium | reverse complement strand
TCAAATCTTGGGAGACTGGCGAATGGAAAACCAGGTCAATCAGATGCTAATCGAATCTTATCCTGAAATTGAAAAGATTCTAGAGAAATGTATGTAAGGCTTGTCTTCTCGGCAAACCTCCGAAGTGCTCTCTGTTATTCCGACGCGAAACCTCGGGTGTTTACCTAAACTTAATTCCCCAATCTCAGCCTAAACCTCAATGAATGAGACTACACTTATTGTATGCCTGCCTCTGGCTAAGTTCCTGCCAGACCCAAACTCATCTGGACAATCAAACGGATATAGAGGCTTTAGATAGCCTTCCAATCAGTGAAACCAGGTTTGAGCTAGAACTAGATTCCAATGGGCAAGTTCAGGATACGATATCGATCATCCACCTCAAATTCAATCATGCTGGAGATAAGGTGTACCAACGGTACGAGGGTCAAAACCCTTCTGAAATAAGAATAACAAGCTATTACCGCGAACCGGGAGGCATATTTTTTCAAAAAACGGACCTCCCTGATAGTCAAGGCATGAGTTATTACGAAACATTGGTTAAACCTGATGGCAGGATCGATAAAGCATTCTACATATTTGATTCCGGAGAAGTAAGAGACACCCAATTCATGGAGTTTCAATATGTCCATAGAGACGATGGAACAAAAGAAGAGATTCGAATCCGAAGTCGATCGATTGATGGAGAAGGCCTCAACATTGACACCTATGACCAGCAAGAGAAATTGCAGTCCTCCGTCATGATTTTGGAATCCGACACGATACATATTGAGGAGCGCTACTACCAGGATACGGTCTTGCAAAAAATAGTCGATAGAGCTTTGATTAGCGAACCGCCACTGAGTATCAGTTACTATAATGGGAGCGGTAAACTTGAGGCAGAAAAAAGCTTTGCGGGCTTGGATCAGGAAACTGAGGTACTGTTTCTAACCACTTATACCTATGATGCCGAAGGCGAATTATCCGGCAAGATTGAAGAGGACTTCGTGGCAGGGAAAAAACGATATTTCAAATATATACGGCAAAAGGAAAGGGCTAAGTAGCACAAATAAAAACCAAAGGGCTAGCATTGCTGTTAATCAAAATTGTTGGACATCATAAGCAACCGTCCAGATTTTCAATACCTATCTTTGTTACATGCTACGGATATTTCCACTAAGACAAGTACAAGCCCTATTCCTCATTCTTCTCTGGATCTCTGTTTCCTCTGGCTGTAGGCCCTCTTCAGACGGCGATGGAAAAGACCACATAGCAGCGAATAGCATTGCCATAGCCGTGGCGGCCAATATGCAGTTTGCCATGGAGGAACTGACCAAAGCCTTTACCGAAGAGACGGGCATCTCCTGCCAAACCAGTGTCAGTTCTTCTGGGAAGTTGACCGCTCAAATCCAGCAAGGCGCGCCCTTTGACGTATTCGTTTCCGCCAATATGAAATATCCGAAAGAGATAGAAAACAGTGGACTGGCTGTCATTCCACCCAAAGTTTATGCTAGAGGTAAATTGGTATTGTGGTCGATGAGAGAAGGGATTGACCTTAGTTTGGGGCTTCTACGCGATGCTTCGGTTCGACATATAGCCCTGGCCAACCCTAAGGTAGCTCCCTACGGAATGGCAGCAGAACAAGTCTTGCAAAGGCACGGTATGTTGGAAAATGTTCGAAAAAAATTAGTGTTTGGGGAAAGTATTGCTCAAACCAATCAGTTCATTACAACTCAATCCGCTGAAGTCGGCTTTACCGCTATGTCAGTCGTATTATCTCCCGATTTGAGAGGGAAAGGACAATGGATTTCCTTGAGCACAGCGGAATACACCCCCATTGAGCAGGGAGTCGTTATCATTAAACACAAGGATAAGGCACCTATCGCTGCCCGAAGGTTCTATGATTTTTTATCCTCCTCTACCGCAAAAGACATTCTGCAGGACTTTGGGTACGAGGTGGAAAAAAACTAGTCAATTCCAGATGAACAGACGCCAGTTTTTCTGATATCTTCATCTTAGGAAGAGTGACAATAGTACTAGAAGCCAGTTCAAATTGTTTTTGATAGCAAAAGCACCTTTTGTAGCCCAAAGGATAATTTTGAGATGTCTTGTAAAACCCTAAGTATAATGCGAAAGATCCTGCCCATTTGTCTCGCCCTTATCCTCTTTCTGCTAGGCTGTCAACCGGAGACCAGCAGTCAACAAGAGGAAGACGCTCCTCCCATCAAAACATCCCGTGTACCCCCACGGAATGAGGTAACGCTCAGCCTGGCGGATTCCAATGTTTCTCTTTTCACCAATCTTTTCGCTGACGAATTCCAAGACAAACCTGATATGGTATTCTTAGGTCCTGAGCACAATAGATGGGCCATTACCGTTCCTACCACAGATTCTATCAGGATATTAGGCGGAGATCCTATGATCTCCTTCTTTTACCAAGTGGTACTCCATCGCGGAGATAGTTTGAGCATAAGCATAGATTCAATTAGCGTAGGGGAGGAGAAGGTCATTAATTATCCCGTCTTCGAACTGACTAACGCAAAAACACCTTGGGTTGAGCTGAATTTTGACTATTTGCTATATAAAAGAAATCTTACGACTCAAGCCTTCGGATTCAAAAGCGGGTCTGTTGCCCCAGATAAGCAAAGAGATATTGATTTGATTTTACGAAATGGCATCTACCTTCTAGACAGTCTAAAACAAGGCGGCCAAGTATCCGCAGATTTTTATACCAAAAGAAAGCGAAAGCTGGGCCTGGATCACGCCCGAGAGCGGATCTATAGTGCTCGAAATCAAAAACTAGTTCTTAAAATTGAGAATTTAAACATCAATCTTAGTGAAGAAAAGTGGATTTCAGACACAGATTACCTGAGTTTTCTCCGCACCGCTCTGGTACATCAATATTTCAAGGCCCAAGCAAGGGTCAAAAACACCAAACAGTTCGATTTCATCACAAACCAAGAAACCTTTCTCACACCCAAATTACAGCTTGCTGTTTTGAATAGTTACCTGAAGAGTATCTACTTTGTAGAGAAATCTCAATTTCGTGCATACCTAAAAAAGTTTCAAACCATCGATACCAACCAGATCTACCTTCCGCAATGGGAGAATCTGCTGGCTAAGAAGGCTATGGAACAGGAACTGGCTGAGCAACGCAAGAATCAAAAAGATCTGATGAAGAACCTTTTGGGAGGACCAGCTCGCACTTTTCCTGAAATTCTTGCGGATGAAAAAGGTAAAGTAATCTTGGTGGACTTTTGGGCTAGCTGGTGTGCACCTTGTCGCCAAGAAATGCCCGCCTTGCACCATCTCCAGGAAGCAATTGGCAAGGACAAATTGGCACTGATTCAGATCTCTATTGATCAAAAATACGAGGCTTGGGCAAGGGCCTCGAAAATGGAAGAGATTGACCAGGAAAAACACAATTATCTCATTTCTAATTGGGAATCTTCTGACCTTTATCGGCGTTATAAAATCAAGACGATCCCCAGGTATTTACTTTTTGACACTGGTGGGGCCTTATTGGATGGAGATGCTCCTCGGCCCAGTAGCCCGGCGCTAATCGCCTTGATTCAAGACCATATCTAAGCCATTTGACATGAGGGAACTAACGATCATTGAAAATAACCTACCTCCAGCTACCTACCGACACCTTCGGGTCAGTAGTGGATTATCAGCCAAAAGTGTAGAAGCCAGCGAAAAAGGACTACCCAACTCATTGTACACTGTCCTACTACAAAAGGAGGGGCAAGCTGTCGGTATGGGCCGATTGATCGGAGATGGAGGTTGCTTTTGCCAGGTGGTGGATATTTGCGTAGCCCCGGACTTTCAAGGGCAAGGTCTTGGTAAAATTATAATGCAACACATTACCAATTATATCCATGATAAGCTTCCGGACACCTGCTATGTTAGTTTAATTGCTGATGGAGATGCCTGTTTTCTTTACGAAAAATTCGGTTTTAGAGATACGCTACCCACATCTAAGGGTATATACCTTGATTTCACGGTCCTATAGCCATAATTATGAATTATTATCTCTTCAGTGCGGGCATACTCACGATCCTGTTGGGCTTAGCCCACTCGATTCTTGGAGAAACATTGATTTTCAAATACAAGAGACAAAAGGGCCAAATCATCCCGACTAAACAAAGTAAAGCACTACCGGAAGGACATTTGCGTATCATTTGGGCCACCTGGCACGTCGCCAGTATCCTAGCCTGGGGAATTGGTGCAACCCTAATTTATCTTGCGTCATTACCGGCTCAGGAAGCACCATGGTCGACCTTCTTTATCACTGCTTCCAGCTACAGTATTCTAGCCGTTGGCACTTGCGTCTTATGGGCTACCAAAGGCAAGCACCCCGGTTGGATCGTCGCGGCTATTATTGTGCTGCTATTGTTCCTGAGATAACTCTTGGCCCTTGTCCTATTGGATTGTTCCATTTAAAATGTAACTTATTGCTCAATCACCTTACAACCCTTTCTTATGGAATTATCCGTCTGGTTATCCTTCCTGGGGACCGTACTCCTAATCGCCTTCACGCCAGGTCCCAGTGTCCTTTTAGCTACAGCCAATAGCATGAAATATGGAGCCCCAAAAACCATTGGAACCATATTGGGCGACTTGACAGCTAATCTTTGCCAAATGATTCTGGCTGCTGTGGGTTTAGCTTCCTTCGTGATTTCTTCCGGAACACTTTTTCAAGCAATCAAGTGGTGCGGGGTGGCCTACCTAATCTATATGGGCCTAACTAAAATCTTTAGCAGCACACAAATCCAGTTGTCGGGCACTAAGCGGGAGGAGCGCAGTTTTGCCAAGTTATTTGGAGAAGGTTTCTTGATGTCCGCTGCTAACCCAAAAGCTATCGTCTTCTTTGCTGCCTTGTTTCCTTTGTTTCTTAATCCAAATGCCCCATTTATCCCACAAGTCATCATCTTGGCGTGCACTTACTTATTGCTTGACGGCATATCTCTTTTGATCTACACTCGCTTTGCGGAACAGCTGAAATCCTATTTGCAGAATCAACAAAAGGTACATCTGCAAAATAAAATAGTGGGAGTTCTACTCATCTTTAGCGGAATCATGCTCTCCATGGTTAAGAGAGTCCATAACTAGCAATACTAAAACCATCGATCTAATGAAAAGCATTCGTCCGTCTCTCGTATGGTTATCCTTATGGTGTCTTTCAAGCTGTCAGGAGGCAAACACGATCCACAAGCCTGATAGCTTTCAGCCGCAATTGATGGCTATTGTGGTGGAAGATATGGAACAAAGTCTCGACTGGTATACCAAAGTTTTGAGTTGCAAAATTGAAAAGCCGATAGAGTCATTCCCCGACTACGGTCTCCGCATCGCCTTTCTTCAGCTCGGGGAGTTTCATCTAGAAATAATCGAGAGTAGTTATTCCGTACATAGGTCCGAGATATCTCCAGACGATAATACCGCTTTAGGCGGTTGGTTTAAAGTGGGCTTCCAGGTGTCCGATATTCAATCCACTTATGATCAACTTCAGCAGATGGATAGTCTGAATTTCCTAAGCGGGATAGGAAACTTGCCCGAAAACGAACTTCCAATAGACTGGCCTACTCAATATTTTCTGCTCACAGATCCTGATGGGAACTTTGTACAATTCTTTGATGGAGGAGCGACGGAAGTAGCCACTCCCTGGTTGTTTATGAATACCGTGAAGAACTTGCCAGCGGCTATTTCATGGTACAGCAATAAGCTTGGATTCACCCACTACGAAACAGTGGGGGAAATTGGCAACCGTAGAGCTGTTCTAGCAAGGAACCATTGTGTTTTAGAACTATTCGAACCAGCAGCGGTAATAACCAGCAAGGAGATAGGGGAAGATAGCATGGTCCTAGGCTTTTCAAAATTGGGCTTTGGGATAGAGACCTTCGATTCCTTGAGCAAAAATCTGCGGGAAGAACAAGTGGAAATCACCTATGGGCCCGGGCCTAGCACCTTTCCTTGGGCCACTCAATATTTGATTGCTAAAGACGAGGAAGGAACTTGGATACAATTCTTTGACCTTAAAACAAGCGACTAAGGGAGTAAAATTCCGAGTATTGCTCGCAGGTCACTATTAAGAATTAGCCGTGTGATATAGCTTATCTCCAAGCTATATCACACTCCAATTCGATTTAATTGGCCTGTACGAAAGCACTTATAAGTTGATCGACTTGGGTACTAAAATCCCTCCAAGCCGCTGAGTGCTCCTCGGTGGATTCATCCATATTGGTTAATAAGAAGTAGCCGGATTCGCCTGAGCGTTCAAATTCCAGGATACAAGTCGTGCCAGGATCAGCACCAGTATGCTGTATGATATTGCTTTCCAAAAACCAGAAGACCGCTTGATTGTTCGCAACGCTGGGAGGAACCACACCATTAGCTAGTAAGGGGCTAAAGAGCATCTCGTAGCCAGCAGGAGAGAAGAGGGTAGCGGACTGCCCCTTTACTCCTTTCATCATATCTAGTAGGTATTTTGCCAAATCTTCATTGGAAGTCATCAAGCTGCCATCTGGATAAGAATCATGAGCATAGGCGGGGAGAGGCGTGTTTTTATCCCAGTAGAGCGTAGCCACCTGCTGGGCATCAAGCTCGGTCCGTTCATAGGCCGTGTCATCCATTCCCAGTGGCTGCAGGATATTTGTAGCTACGTATTGCTGGAAATCAATTCCCGTAGCAGCCTCAACCAGATAAGCCGCTAAAGACGTGGCTATATTGGAGTAATTCCAGGCAGTTCCCGGGCTGCTCACCCCAAAGTTGTTGGAGGTATAAAAATCGCCATCCTCAAGGTAGTATTCGGCGAGATACTCATCTAAATGCATTCTCGCACGTTGGGTAGCCCCAAGGGCTTCTTGTAACAATTGTGCCCCAGTTCCCGAAAGGTCTTCGCCTGGTAAGATGTGATATCCAGGAAAATAGATCTCTAGATTATCTAGAAGTCCCGAAGTATGCGTAACCAAGTGTTTCACTAAGATTGGACTATTGGCTTGTTTCGGGTTGATCAGTTCTACTGGTAGAATATCATTGATGTCGGTTTCCAAGCTAAAATACCCGTCCTCAATGGCTTTTACGATGGCTGCCGCTACAAAGGTTTTGCTAATTGATCCGATCGGCTGAATCGTTTGATTCGTATACACCTTGCTTTGATCTATATCCGCCTCGCCAAAAGCTTGCTGATAGATAATTGCATCATTCTTTACGACCGAAATGGCAAAGCCTGGAACATCTGAGTCCTGATAGATTCCGTTCAGTGCTGCCGTTAAAGCAGAGGGAGCGGTGATAGCATCGGAGGGAGGAGTACTAGGATCATCTTTCTTACTGCATGAGCTTGACCCTAGGACTAAGATGGCGACTAGAGACAACAAAAAGTTCATTCGGATAGATTGGGTTTTCATTGATTTCAACATAACATCTAATTTAAAATGGGTGGATAATAGTTTGAATTGATGAAGCAAAGGTGGGTAGGTTTGGAAGAGCAATCGTTCCCAATTGTAAATGCGGACTTTTCGATGAGATTTGGTACTTCCTAGAAAGAGATGAACAGAAACAGAGCAAAAGTGCCTAAGGCAAAATAGTACGATCTCTGGTGATTTCCCCATGGGAATCTACGCTGGAAAGACCGCGTTGGCTCTTGAAACGCAAATTTGAAAGCGTGGATATTGATCGGATGGATGCTTACCGAGACCCATCTCTGTTTTTTCAAAAAGAGCGAAATGAATAGGTGAATACTTAGCTTTAGTTTTTTACCCACTTCAAGTTCGCAGACCTTCTAAATTGATCGGTAAACCTTACTATATAGACTCCGTTTGGTAACTGACTAACATTGATACTTCCGTTTGGATCCGCTACTAGGAGCACCTGCCCTTGGCCATTAATGATTTCAATATTTGTCAATTGGATATCAGCTGGAGTCCGATGGTATACCCGGTCATAGCCAGGATTGGGAAATAGCTCAATCGACGCACCTAAGTTACTATTCTCCGTTCCGACAGGAGTGGGACAAGTCACCAATAACTGATACGGTCCAGCACTCCCGTCATCAGAGTCAACTACGATTAAGTAAGGTTTTCCGGCTTCGGCCTCCTCATATACAGCAGAGGACGAGGAGACACTTCCCAAGCAATCGGTAGGATCACAACTTCCCAGGATATAGACATCCAGATCCCCAGCAAAACCAGAAAGCTCAGCCTTTAATGGTCCATCTGTAGTTGGAGTAATGATATGGACTCTTTCTGGCCCCGTTTCAGTCCAGTTATTACAAGCATAGGAAAAGACGCTAGAGGTATCAGTGGAAGTTCCCCCTGAATACATCACCCCACAGCTCAGACTTACCGCATCAGCGCAATCTAGCAAATTGGGATTACCATTGTAACATTGGTAATTTCCGACATCTATCCTAGTAGACGACAGCAAACTATACAAGTTTTCCCCCGGACAAAGGGTACCACTGGCGCAGGATTGTGGAGTTGTTGAAGGGTTTCCATCTCGGTGACCAGAAAGATGGAATAGATCCAGTTGAGAACTAGTGTGCTGGCTTCCAGTTAGCACATCTATATTCTTATCACTCGCTTCCCAAGCGGTCAGGTCCTTAAGCTTGTTGAGAGCCGCAGCCGAAGGAACTTCTAACTCAAAATTGCCAATCAAACAAATTCCAGTGGTTGACTGATTCATACAACTAAAATGTGCTCCGCGGACCCCATCTCCTCGACCTTCATAGATGATGCCATTCCTATCAATTAACCAATTGTAGCCGATGTCAGCCCAGCCGTTGGTATTGACGTGCTGATCCCAATAAGCCTGCACCACCAACTTGAAATCCGTCCCGACCGGCCACACCAAATTATCGCCGGAATGATGAACGATTATATGACTGGGATCGGTTGATACTGGGTTGGATTGAGCCGGATGGCTGCCCTGAGGGCTCCAGCAAAGTCTATCGCAATAATCGGGTAGCTCACAATCCTGAGCACGAATCTCAAGTCCGTGGATCGCAAGGACCCAACAGGCAAAAAGCGTGAGTTTATGATGGCGTTTTACTATTCCCATGGTTTAGTTCTGATTATAAGCAACAAACAATCTAAACACTACAGGGGATTGGGTTGCACTGCTGGACCTAAATTGGATTTTATCTATCTCTTGAAAAAGATTTAGTCCGTTAAAGACTTTCCGCTTGGGATTCGCCTGTTCTCTACTCTCCGGTAATATGGTCCAATCTCCCCACTGACCTTTATCGAAGATGCGAAATTGTACGGCATACTCCCCTTTTAAATCCAAGGAAAAAGCCGACATTCTAACAAACGATATATCCCTTAATTCTAACTCATGGGGGGTACTCAGCCATTCGTTTTTTTCATTTTTTTGTTGAAATTCCTGATGTACTTCGATCACGTTTTCCTGATGCTCAATTCTAGCCTTGTTTAAGGATGAAGCTGCTACCTTTTGAGTTTCCTGTGGAGTCGAGGTAGAAGTAGTTTTATCATTTCCTACCTCCATCGACTTGGCACAAGCTCCTAAGAAGCAGAGTAACAATAGAAATATAGTATTCTTCATTATTATGGTTTTTGAGTACCTCATGTATAAGTGAGGAGTTCACCCGAGAGCAATCTTGTTCTAGAACCTAAATTACGTCATTTGCTTTGAAGGCCGGGAATGACAAAATCTAAGGGATTTACTTTCTGATGGCCTTAGGTAAAATAAGGCAAAGACTGGGTAAATTTTGTTCATCTCGGCGCGCTCATTTCCATTTCCTTCATGATCATGGTTTTGACACATCAAAATCAACGCTGTTTAGAGTCCTTTTTGTGTGTATGACAGCTATAAAATTAGTACACGCCTTGAAACGATTTTGCTTCAAAAAGGGGAATAAGAGTTCAAGAATTTGTAAGTTGAAGACTACAGCGTGTACAAACAAATGAAGTAGATCAGAAACTGAAAGTCGCATGAGGAATCCTTCCCGGAGAAACAAGAATATAGGCACGTCTAAGCAAGGGCATGGCCAAAATAATAAGATGATCATCCCTTCTTCTTGGCATGATTCGAAGGTCTTCTTCGAACGCTTAGAAGCCTACCAAATAGTAGAACGAAGTATTCTTGGCCACCCTTTCCGCTTTGTAGTAGAACAAACAAGGTCGACAGCTTTCCATTCCTGTACCATTGAAGATTTGTGCACATTCTTGGCTTTTATTCCTGCTACCGACTATGGCGAGTTGTCTTTAATTGTACTCCGTCAACCCAAGCGCAAAGAGTCTATGCTCAATCCTGTCTGGGGCCGCTTGATTTACTCCTTCGAATTCGAAGGAAGGTATGAACCAGCGATCATCTTGGAAGCGGTGGATACAAGCCAGAAGTTGCAATGGCCAAAGAAGCAAAGCTTGGAAAGACAAAGAGAATTTAGGCGTCTAAAAGAAGATGGTCATGTATTCGAAGAGGGTAGACGACATTTTACCGCTAATTTTGAGTTGAATAGTTCACGGCGAACTCAACTCTACCGAACCTTACCACACGAATTCGGACATTACGTACACTATTGTAAAGTAGTAGAAAGACCACTGGACAATGACTTAGATTGGAACCAAAGATGGGAACGCTATGAGGCCATTGCCGCTGAAGAAAAGGAACGTTTTGCACACGATTACGCTCTTCGATGTACCGAAAAGCTGAAAGAAGAAGGGCTAATTCCTTTTGAAAGGGTTTTAGAAGAAAAACAAATCCAAAAGGACGGATTAAGACTACAAGATTTTGAGGCTCCTTCCGGTTTGCTTTAGCACTTCCTGAGCCAATTCAATAGCTGTAAAACCAATGCACTAACTGCTTGAAAAAGCTTACCTTAGTCTACTAACATGCTGAAAACATTTTTCCAAATCCTGGTCTTTATACTTGCATTGGTCTACATTGGTGGCCGAGTGGGCATCCTTAGCACTCAGCTTAGAAATGCCAAAAAAAACAAATTCGCCTTGCCTGCTCCAAAAAGCAACTTACCCGATAGCATCTGGGTGGCACAGCAATATGTGAAAACTATTTCTTGTGACACCTTAGGTGAAGTCCAAATTGAACTCCAATTGAAAGATAGGGTGAGGGGTTGGATGCGAACCATACATGCCCGCGAAGGGGCGGGGCCTGCCTGCAAATTCAAAATAGGTTTCAACATCAAATTTGAACAGGACCATATCACGGTGAAGTACCCACCTGGTAACCTAGATGGGGAGGCCCGCTGCCCGATCAAATGTCGATACACGACCTTCCTGAGAACTAAATTCGCAACTAATTATCTGGATACTATTATTGATAGCAAGCCCTATCAGGTATTACAGTTTCCAGGCTTTACAATCGGGGCATTGTAAATCCAGTAGATAAGCCGAATACCTTCTGTGATAAGACGTATGGACGAGATAAAAATGGTTAACTGACTTCCCAACTGAAAAAATTAGCAATGGCGTTTCTTAGTACTACGGATGGACACCAGCTCTATTATGAACATCATGGTAACCAAGCAGGTCCTACAGTCTTATTCCTACATGGTGGTCCGGGCTTAGGAACTTCTACTAAAGACCTAAATTACTTTGACCTTAAGCGGATCAATGTCTTATTGCTTGATCAAAGAGGAGCAGGAAAAAGCCAGCCCACGGGTAGTTTAGCTAATAACACTTCGCAGAAGTTAGTTGGTGACATCAAGGCGCTATTGGAAAAGTTGGGAATAGAAAAAGTACTCCTATTCGGCGGCTCCTGGGGTAGCACCTTGGCCCTCTTATTTGCCATTGAACATCCGGAACAGGTGGCAGGCATGGTATTACGGGGTTTGTTTACGGCTTCGAAGCAAGAACGCTTGTTCTTTGAGGAGGGTCAACTTGCAAGATTTCATCCAAAAGCAGTCGCTCGTTTTCGTGAACCACTTCCTAGTTCTTATTCAGGATCGATCAGCAGCTACTACTTCCAGCAAATCTTGCAGGGAAATCCTGAGGTACAAAAACAAATGGCTTACGAATTGATGCGGTATGGAATCTCCGTATCACGGCTTGTCCCTTATAATCAGTCAGAAGTAGAGGTACGACTTGCGGGTGGAAACTTTGTTACTCAAGCACGCATACTCGCTCATTTTTCTATCCATGACTTCTTCTTACCGGATGAGTTTATCATAGATCACCTTCATAGCATACAGCACATTCCCATACATATAGTACAAGGACGGTATGATATGATTACTACCCCCCAATTAGCGATAAGCCTAGCAGAACGCTTTGAAAATATTGTGCTACACCTAGTAGAGGGTGGACACAGCCCGCGTGAAGAGCCTATACAATCAGTCTTACAGGAGGAAATAAAGAAGTTAGTATCTACCCACTCATGAACTTTTCCCTTTACCTCCATCGAACGAAACCCTACTTTCATATAAAACATGAGCCTTTCGCATAGTCCTCCGCCCTTCTAGCCGTATTTTCGAAACAACCAGGAAGTACTAAGTGCTCTAGGCCTCCTTATTCATCTAAACTTATACTGTGAAAGCAATCATCGCAAAAAAGTACGGCCCACCAGAACAGCTTCAATTACTGGATATTCCTAAGCCCAGCCCAAAACCAGGCGAAGTACTCGTCAAAGTAATAGCGGCGGCCGTGAATGATTTTGACTGGGGTATGGTGACTGGTAAACCTGATATCTACCGCTTGATTTTTGGCTTTCTGCGTCCCAAGCGTGAGGTCATTGGTATTGAACTCTCTGGCTTGGTTGAAGCAGTCGGAGATGGGGTAAGGACACTGGCGGTGGGAGATGCCGTTTATGGAGATATTTCTAGGTCTACTACTGGTGCTTTCGCTGAATATTGCTGCGTACCCGCGCAGGCGCTGATAAAGAAACCAAAAAGCATGTCCTTTGAGGAGGCTGCCGCCCTTTCTCACGCCTCCATGCTCGCCTGGCAAGCTATGGTTAAGTTGGGGCAGATAAAACGTGGAGATAAAGTATTGATCAATGGTGCAGGAGGAGGAGTGGGAACTATCGGGCTCCAAATTGCCAAGCAATATGAGGTAGAGGTAACGGGAGTAGATACGGGCTCGAAACTCGAAATGATGAAATCCCTAGGTTTTGATCATACGATTTACTATAAACAGCAAGATTTTACGCATAATGGACAGACCTATGACCTGATCATCGATGCTAAAACCACCCGTGCTCCTGCTGCTTACCTACGTTCCTTAGCGGAAGGGGGAAGATATGTCACAGTGGGAGGAAAAATCTCACGTCTACTGCAATTAGTGGCCTTGAAAGGGTTCTTGGGGAAGAAACAAAACAAAAGGCTAAAAATTCTAGCTTTGGATCAGAATAAAGGCCTTGAGCAGATGCATCAATTGTATGAAGCCAAGCAACTTAAATTAATCCTGGATGGGCCCTATCCTTTGGAGAAAACGCCTTGGGCAATCCGGTATTTCGGGGAAGGCCTGCATCAAGGAAAAGTTGTGATTAGGGTAGGGGAGGCATGAAGTAAAATTAGGGAAGTGCATGGCCATACGCTCTACTAATAGCTGGCCACTTTGAGAAGTTTTTCCCGCTCACGCTGCACTTACCTTTCTAAGGATCTAGGGTCTTCAAATCTTCAGCCGCCGATCGTCTCGAATCTCGCCAATATGATAGTGGGCTATGATTTGGTGAATCAATCCCCCCTTGAAATAATGCCATTCACTCACCTCCAACTGATGATCATTCTTTATTGCCCGATAGAAGATACAGGCTTTTCCATCACTATAGATCTCATCTATGATCTCAAAAGTATGTCCCAGGAATTTTTCCTCATTGTCCTTTACTATTTGTACATAATTTGCTCTCCCAGAGATCGTTCCGAAGGGGCTCGTGTGCTCGAAATCTTCTGTAATTGGCAGGTTCTGGTAATTCCCGGTTTCCCATTTGTCAAACCAATCCCGTACTAGACTAACGGGGTTTACCGAGGGTTTCAGGGGCGTTATCAGCCCTACCATATTCCCTGCTGGATCTTTAAACCAAGCAAATTCTCGGCCATCCCCGACGGGAAACGGACCTAGTATTTTTTCACCACCGGCAGCTTGCAACTGTTCAAGGTCTTCTTGTAAGGCATCCGTTTCTATATAAAAAGTGATGTATTTGTGGGGATCATGCCCAAGTGCAGTAATATGTCCAGATATCCCATGACCTTCGGCATCAATCTTCGCTGAAATACCCTCCGCGATACCTTTCCATTTGAATACCTCTTGGTAAAAATTTAAAGTTCCCGATAGATCATCACACCCAATTTCAAAGTGTACGACTGGTCTTTTCATACTTAGGATTTAAGGATTTGGAATCTGGAGTACCCTTGGTTTGAATTAAGTAGTGTAACGAAAGACAAACCGAGTAAAACCATCTCCTTAAAGATAAGGGATTGTTGAAATTTGTCCAAAAGAGAAGCCCCTCGTATAGAGGGGCCCTTCTGAAAATACCTGATTCATCTGTATAATCAGATAACCTATTAACTTCGAACTTCTCAACCTTCTTTTTTCAAGGTTTGTATATCAGCTATCAATTGATTGATATCGGATTTATTGAGACCATTATAGATCCCTCGGATATGCAGATCTTCATCTATTAGCACAAAGTTTTCGGTATGGAGAAAATCGTCCACGTCCTTCTCTACCCCCAAATCCTCTTCGATGAAATAATCATTTCTACCTAAACTATATATTTGCTCACGATCCCCCGTTAAGAGGTGCCATTTTGAAGAAAGAATGCCTTTTTCCTCTGCATAAGCTTTCAAAATGGGAACGGAATCTCTTTCTGGCGTGACAGAATGCGAAAGCAAGACTACACTAGGATCCTCCAAGAAGGCTTCCTGTAGGAGCGTCATATTGCTAGTCATCTTTGGGCAAATTCCAGGACAGCTGGTAAAGAAAAAATCAGCTACGTATATCTTGCCCTCTAAGTCTACGGTGCTTAACGTATCTCCTTCCTGGTTCAGCAGTGAAAAGGTAGAAATCCGGTGAAAATCGTCTAATTCTTCCGCACCGGGTTCCAGCCATTGTGGGGTAAAAGACGGATCTCCATAATAAGGCAAGGTTTCTACTCTACTACTAACTGTAAGTGCATCGACCGCCTCAGATTCCGGCTGAGTTTCTTGCGTGCCGCAAGCCGACAATCCTAGGATCAGTGCTGCTAGCAGAAAGTGGGAATTGAGCAACTTCATAGTAGTGATTTTAAGATCAGATTTACTACTTAGATGTCTACTACGGAAAAATCCTTCGCAGGCTAGTCACTTTTTTTCAAGAAAAACCAAGCAGCAAACCCAATGCACTCAAAATCAGCCACTTAATGAGTGATAAAAAATAAGCAAAAAAGAGGACCTCCCCAACAGCTAGCGCTAGAGGATCAGAATACCACTGATTTTCCAACATTGCGTCTTAGAACACGCTGTCCTTAGGACATTCGGCGATGATAAATTCTACTTTCCCAAGGGCCTAGTGATTCAGTAAGCTCCGCATAATTGGATTTCACCAAAAGATAATTTTCCCACTCTGCGAGTTCTGCAATTGACAGGGAGCTAGAAGAGAAGTTTAGGAAAACTAAAAATTCGTCTTTGGCATCCCATCTTCGATAGGCAAACAGTTTTTCGGAATCCGGAGTCAATAACTCAAAATCACCATAAACGAAAGTCGAATTAGCTTTGCGAAAGGCCAAGAGGTCTTTGTAATAATAAAATATGGAAGCAGGATCCGCTAGGGCCTCCTTAACATTGATTGTTGTATAGCTGGGGTTCAATTGTAGCCAGGGGGTTCCTGTCGTAAAGCCTGCGTTCTCCGAACTATCCCATTGCATTGGCGTTCGAGCATTATCTCTCCCTTGCTGCTGGACGGCGGGTAAGAGGGGCGCAGTATCTTTCCCTGCCGCTCGCCATTCGCGAACCAGATTCACCACCTCGACATCATCGTATTCGTCAAGCGAATCGAAAGCCACGTTTATCATGCCTATTTCACTTCCTTGGTAGAGGCAGGGGGTGCCGCGCATGCTAAGCAGAAGAGTGGCCAATAGTTTTGCGGATTCTTTTCGATAGGTAGTATCATCTCCATAGCGGGATAACATTCTGGGAAAGTCGTGATTATCTAACACAATATTGACCCAGCCCTTATCTTTCACCGCCTCATCCCATTCGAGAAAAAGATTTTTGAAAGTACTAAGTTTCCAGTCGACCGGATCATATTTTCCCCCTGGACCATAGTTGATCGTAACATGATCAAAGTGGTACAGCATGTTGAGTTCTCCTCGCTCCTCATCTACATACTCCAGGCTATTGTGCGGCTTCACTCCAATGCCTTCTCCTACAGTTACTACATCATATTTGGAACAGACCTCCTCATACATCTCGTGTAGATACTCATGAAGCCTAGGGCCATTGGCATAGATCTCCAGGATTGCTTGATCAAAGTCATCGGGATTACTATCTGGCCAGTCTAGACGTTTGGAAATAAAGGGAATAACATCAATCCGAAATCCATCTATACCTTTATCAAACCAAAAGCGCATGATGTCATGGATTTCCTGGCGGAGCTTGGGATTCTCCCAATTGAGATCAGGTTGTTTTTTTGAAAAAAGGTGTAGGTAGTAAGCTTTGGCTACTTCATCGTATGCCCAAGTAGAGCCGCTGAAAAAAGACTGCCAATTGGTCCGTGGTTCATCTGCCCAATGGTAATAGTCACGATAAGGACTATCTTTCGACTTCCTGGCCTCTTGGAACCAGAAGTGCTCATCAGAACTATGATTAGGGACGAGATCCAGAATCAGTCGCATTCCTCGCTCATGCACGCCGCTAAGCAATTCATCAAAATCCTGCATCGTTCCAAATTCGTCCATGATATTGCGATAATCGCTAACATCATATCCATTATCATCATTGGGAGAGGTAAAGATGGGGCTTAGCCATAAAATATCAATGCCTAGTAATTTCAGGTAATCCAGTCGCTGGATGATACCCTGTAAATCGCCAATGCCATCCCCATTGCTATCCTGAAAACTCCTAGGATAGATTTGGTAGATGACACTTTCTTTCCACCAAGTTTTAGTCATTTTGTATAGTCGTTTAATTTTATAGTTGCTAAAAGTTTCTCCTTATCACTAATTTGATGCCGTTTCCTCGCTTAATCCTATCTTAGTAGTGCTTTTTAGGTTAGCTGTAAATATAGCACTAACAGCTATAGGCTGTCTTGACAATCCAAAAGTAGTAAACCGAATGCATTGATGCCATGGCGAATATGAAGGACCTAGCTAAAGTGACAGGATTATCTTTAGCCACCATCTCTAGGGTTTTTAACGGCAGTGAACTAGTGACTGAAAAGACTCGAGAAATCGTGCTCGAGGCGGCTAAATCCCTGAACTACCGACCCAATAAAATGGCTGCTGCCTTGCGGAGTGGGAAGAGCAAAACCATTGGCGTTGTCGTACCAGTAATCAGTCGTGACGTCTTTGTCATAGCCATCAAAAGTATTGAAGAAGTACTGAGCAAGGCGGGTTATAACATCATCATCTGCCAATCCCATGAATCCCTTGAAAAGGAAAAGGACATTCTTGAAAACCTCAAACAACTAAGGGTAGATGGACTGATCATTTCCCTTTCTAAAGAAACTTCCCAAGTGGATCACCTGCAAGAATTGATCGATGCTGACATTCCTATTGTACTTTTTGATAGAAAGAGTGAAATCGGCAACTTTAATTCTATAGGCATTGACAATTACACGGGAGCTCATCTTGCCACTACTCATTTGATTGAACAAGGCTGTCAAAAGATCATACACTTGGCCGGAAAAGAGAGTGTTAGTATTTTTTCGGAAAGGCGGCGAGGTTTCGAAGCCGCACTCCTGGAACATGGCCTCCCCCTTCTACCCGAAAGCTCCATTCCCTTCGACGATGACGCCCCGAATGACCTTCGACGCCTAAG